>JAKFUP010000181.1 GCA_021732625.1 Hyphomicrobiales bacterium | reverse complement strand
CGATCACGGCGAGGCCGAGGCCGCCGAGCAGCACAGGCTTGCGTCCGAATTTATCCGACAGCGGCCCCATCACGATCTGCGAGATCGCAAGCCCGACCATGAACAAGGACACGGTCATCTGCACGACAGAAATGTCGGTGGAGAACGTCACGGCGATGGTCGGCAGCGCCGGGACCAGCATGTAGAGCGAGATCGGTGCGATGCCGGTCATCGCGACCAGCAGGAGCAGGATAACGGGCGACGGAGTGAGAGGGCGAGGTTGATGCACGTTGTTTTTTCTTCTTGTCATTGCGAGCTGAGCGAAGCAATCCAGCTCGGAATTCATAATTGGATTGCTTCGTCAGCTGCGCTTCCTCGCAATGACGACGAGGTTATTTCCCATCACCGCACCATCGGCTCCGTTGCGCGGTCGAGCCAGATTTTGGTTGCTTCATCCAGCAGCGGATAAATCTCCCGCCGCACGCGGGCGTGGTAGTCGTTGAGCCAGCCGATTTCGTCGCCACTCATCAGCGCCAGATCGACCAGCCGCCGGTCGATTGGGGCCAGCGTCAGCGCCTCGAATCTGTTCATCGGCCTTTCGGCCCCGGGGATATCGGCCGCAACCACAAGCTCGAGATTCTCGATGCGGATGCCGAAGCCGTCGGTCTTGTAGTAGCCGGGCTCGTTGGACAGGATCATGCCGCGCTTCAGCGGCACGGAGCCAATCTTCGAGATGCGCGCCGGACCTTCGTGGACCGAGAGATAGCTGCCGACGCCGTGGCCGGTGCCATGATCGAAATCGAGGCCGGCCTGCCAGAGATATTGCCGTGCAAAACTGTCGATTTGCGATCCGCTCGCGCCTTCCGGAAACACCGCGCGTGCAATCGCGATATGGCCCTTCAGCACGCGGGTGAAACGATCGCGCATTTCCGCCGTCGGCGTACCGATGGCAATCGTGCGGGTGACGTCGGTGGTGCCGTCTTCATACTGCGCGCCGGAATCGATCAGCAGCAGATCGCCGGGCTGGATGCGGCGGTTGCTCTTGCGCGTCACGCGATAGTGTACGATCGCGCCGTTCGGTCCGGTGCCGGCGATGGTCGGGAACGACACGTCCTTGAGCGCACCGGTCTCGCGCCGAAATGTTTCCAGTGCCTCGACGGTGTCGATCTCGGTGAGACCGCCACCAGGAGTTTCGCGATCGATCCAGGAGAGAAAGCGCGCTAGCGCCGCGCCGTCACGGCGATGGGCGGTGCGGGTGCCGGCGATCTCGACATCGTTCTTCTGCGCCTTCAGCATCGCCACCGGATCGGCACCGCGAACCGGCTTGCCGCCATTGGCCAAGATCATGCGCGACAGCGCGTCGGCAGCGGTTGCGTTGTCGAGGCCGATGCGCGCGCCGTTAGAAGCGAGTTCGGCAAGCGCGGTCGCAAGCGCGGAAGGCTCTTCGACGCGGGCGTTCTGTTCGAGATGATCGCGCGCACTGTTGGATATCTTGCGATGATCGACGAAGATTGTGGCGCGGGCGCCTTTCGGCACCAGCGCATAGGAAAGGGGAAGCGGCGTGTGCGCGACATCCGCGCCGCGAATGTTGAACGTCCACGCGACCGCATGCGAATCCGACAGCACCAGCGCATCCATGCCGAGCCGGGTGATCTCAGCGCGAATATGCGCGAGCTTGGCGTTCTCGCTCTCGCCGGCGAATTGCGGGGGATGGATGCTCACGGCCCCAAGCGGTGGCTGCGGGCGATCCGGCCACACCGCGTCGAGCGGATTGCTCTCCACCGCAACCAGTTCCGCGCCGGCCTTCGCGCAGGCGGACGCGAGGCGCTCTGCTGCCGCTGAAGTGTGCAGCCATGGATCAAATCCAAGGCGGTCTCCGGCCTTCAGATTCTGTTCCAGCCAGACTTCGGGTGGCGGATCGGCCAGCGGCTGGATCGTCCACGCTTTTTCATCGACCTGTTTGGCGGCCTGAATGGTGTAGCGGCCATCGACGAACAGTGCGGCCTGCTGCCTCAGCACGATTGCCATGCCGGCCGAACCTGTGAACCCGGCGATCCATGCGAGGCGCTCGTCGGAGGGCGGAACATACTCATTTTGCTGCTGATCGGCCCGGGGGATCACGAATCCGGTGAGCTTGCGGCGGATCATTTCCTCGCGCAGGGCGGAAAGCCGAGCGGTGAGCGCGACCCCACCCTCCGGGTCTTCAAAAGTCTGGAAGTGCGCCTCGAACATTCGTGTGCCCCTTGCCCCGCAGCGAAGCGCTCCAGGACGGTCTCCTTATGGAACAATTTGGCATGAATCGTGCTTATTTCAACGCATAGCTGCTCAACGGCGAGCGGCCAGAACGACGGGGCTCTCAACGAGGAGCCAGCCAATCGGCCTCGAACGATTGGCTTCAAATTGTCGGTCTGACGATAACGGGGGAAATACCGATTGGAGTGTTTCATCTCAACGAAGAGGGAAGCGCCATGCCAGCGTTCACATTCGAAAAATTGGCTCCGCCTGCCGATCATGCTCCACCCGCGCTTGCGAGTCTGCCTCGGCCTACAGGGCCACACATCACCGTTTCGAAAAAACGCCGCGGCGTTATCATTCAGCTCCTCGACCGGCTGACCGAAGCCAAACTCGAGCGCTCGACGCACGTGCTCGCCAAGGCGAAGAATCCATCGCGTCGACCCAGGTAGTTTGGATCGTTACATCGCGGGACGATGCAGTGCTGGACGATACAGCAAAAGGCTCGTCCAGCCGTCGATCTGGATTTTCCGCACCAGCACCAGACCCACCATCCTGTAAGCTGCGATCACGGCATTGGCCTGATCGGGCAGCAATCCCGACAGAATGACATACGCTGGCAACGCCAGATGCGCTGCCATCGGCGAGGCGAGCCTTCTCAGTGGATTGGCCAGAATATTCGCGAGTACCAGATCGAATTTTGGCTGCTGCTGAAAGTGGGGCGACGAAAATCCCGGTGCGCAGACGATCTGCGTCAAAGCACCGGTGCCATTAAGCCGCGAATTCTCTCTCGCCACCTGCGTTGATTTCAAATCGATGTCGCTGGCGAGGACTTTCCAGCGCAAGGCCTTCGCAGCGGCAATGCCGAGAACGCCGGTGCCGCAGCCGAGATCGAGAACGTGGCGCGGCGTCTTGTGTTTGAGAATTTGGTCCAGCAGCAGCAGGCAGCCGCGCGTGGTGCCGTGATGGCCGGTGCCAAACGCGAGCGCGGCTTCGATCTCGATGCCAATGCGATTGGGCGCGATGCTGTCGCGGTGATGCTGGCCGTGAACGATGAAGCGGCCGGCATTCACCGCAGCGAGGCCATCGAGGCTGGCCTTGACCCAGTCCTTGGCCTCAACCGTCTCATAGGCGATGTGCGACGCGATCTCGTCGCTCGATGTCAGCGCCACCAGCGCGCGGATCGCGTCGCGGTCCGGCGGATCGGCGAAATGGATCGTGATGTCCCAGCTTTTGTCTGATGCCTCGAACGCCGCAATCGCGGCTTCGTTGTTGTCGAAGCTCTCAGCGAGCAGGTCGGCTGTGCGCTTGGCGGTTGTCTCGTCGCCGATGGAAAACGTGGCGCGGACGGACGCAGGCGTGAGGGTGGAGGTCATGGAGGGGCGGGTGCTCGGAGAGGGTGAAAAGGTGATGTTATCAACCGCATCTTCACAGACTATCAGGCAGTGTCTCAGTTTGAAATTTAGCCCAATTTTTGAATCAGTTTTCGCACAGCGTCTCGCGAAAAATACGAGAACTCGTCTTGTTCGATCAGTCGCTTGCCTTGCGAATTACAGGTAGGCACGCTTCCGTATTCGGCTCGAAATTGCATTAGGAGGGCGCGTTCAAGCTTGAGCCAAGTTTTCACGCGCTGGCGTGGAGCACATGTTAAAATGCGCGCTGTTACCTTTTTTACGCCATGCCGTCCTAAAATGTCAGCTGCGCGTTCTGCGGCACTTCCGGCTATCCGAGCCACACCCCTTTTTGTTGTCCCGATGTAGGCAATATGGGACTTTCGACCGTGCGGGTAGGTGAACTTCTTGTTCGCCAAAAGGATATAGACAAGCTTTTCGCTTCCGATAGCGATGCGTGTCATCTCAAGGGCATGTTCTGCTTTCAGCCGCAGACTTAGTCGGCGTCCCATTTAGTCCCCCTTCTAGCGCCCGCGCCCATTGCAGAGCTTACCGCTAAGCATTAGCATACGAAGATGTTGAAATGCAGCATTTTCATTCTGTGCGCTGTTCTCTATTCGACGTCATCGTTTGCGCAGAGCGCAAATGTAAAGATCTTTGGAATAGGTCGGATGAGCTGTGCTCACTGGCAGGCAACAGCCGCATCGCGTTCTGAGGGAAGTGTTTGGCTCTGGGGCTTTTGGACAGGGCTCAACTATTTCGCCGCCTCTGAGAAGAAGCCTCAATCCGTATTTGACACTGCAGCGGTGGTGGCGGAAGTCGCAAAAACTTGCTCAGAGCGCCCCTCCAAAACTTTGTCGAGTGCGGCTTGGGAAACCTTTTTTTCTTTACCTAGGAGCAGGATTGATGCCCCGAGGCCCTAAACGAGAAAAACGCCCCACTGATGCCGTCGGCAACGCCGTCATGATCGCGCGCATAGCCACCGGCGAGATTGAGGACATCACCACCGATGACGGCAAGAATGCCGCTGCTGTTGCGCTGGGGCGCATGGGCGGTAAAGCGCGGGCCGCGGGTATGACTGCGAAGAAGCGGTCAGAGATTGCGAGGAAGGCAGCCAACAGCCGGTGGGGTAAGTGACCTAAGCCCACTTTTGCCTGCGCGTATCCACCGCGTCTTCGGTAGTGTCTCAGTTTGAAATCTCACAGCTCTAACTCAATGATTCCGCCATCCTTGGTAGGAACCCATACGTCTCGTAGATATTGAATGCCGTTGAGCGACACCGACGCTTTGCATCGGCGTATGTGGTGGACCACAGCGATACCGTCTCTGTCCGTGCGGATTCGGGGAGTTGTCTCCAATACGGATGATAACGACACGAGCTTGCCTTGGACTGGTTTGCCCGCCTTGGTCACCCTAATCGCGGTTTTGTGCGCCATTTCTTTTCCCCGTCGCAGATGGTATGCTTACCGGCAAGCAATGGAGGAATTGTCATGCCGGAAGATCGGGCAAGCGAGGCGTGGAGGCTCGCGTTAGAATTAGCCAATTCAGGACAGTATGCCAGAGCGTCAAGTGTTGAAGATATAATACGCTCTAAGGGTTACTCGCCCGAAGTTGATAGCTGGAGAGGGAAGTGGGAACAGGACCGTCTCAATCAGCTTTGCCGGGATGCGAAGGAATAAAAATGCCCCGAGGCCCTAAAGGCGAGAAGCGCCCCGCCGATGTTATTGGCAACGCAATCCATGTGATGCGTATTGCCACCGGTGAGATCGAGGATAAGTCCGCGAAGCCGGATACACGCGATCCTGCGGCCGTGGCGCTCGGCAGCAAGGGCGGCAAAGCGCGGGCTGCTGGTATGACCGCCAAGAAGCGAAAAGAGATTGCAAAGAAGGCTGCGGCGAAACGTTGGGGCAAATAGCACAAAGCCCCGCGCGAGCGAGGCTTTGGCCGACTGACAATATCTAGGCTTTCCCGAGCTTGTCATCGCCCATTGGGGAGCCTGCCTAGCAAGCTAGGTCTTAACGCCCGACGACCGGGCTACAGATCCAATATAGGCGAATCAGTCGTTTTTTTCAACGCGATCTAGGCCCAGACCGCACAATATTGCGTGGCGAACCCCTGCCAGATCGGCGGCAGATAACCTGGGGTATTCCCATTTCCGCCTTCCGACCTTAAACCCATTCAGCCTGTATGTTCCTATATTCATTACCATATCCGCTTTTGCCCAACACGGAAGTTCGTCTAACTCCTCCGGATGGTAGTTTTTGGAAAGCTTAAAACAGAAGGGCAAATCGTGCTTCGGCGCTGTCAGGCTGATCGGAACGATGGCCGCAATATCAGCGCGGTAAGGCAGTCGTGGCGACACCACGATTACAGGTCGAACCTTAACCATTTCTGGCGGAACAAAGCCTTTGAAATCGCACATCAAAACTTCCCCGGCGCGAGGAAAAAAGGGGATCGTCATGGGTTACTCCGGGTCTATTCTTGACCGACAATGCTTTGACGATACAGCTTGACCGACACATTGTCTACGAAGTATCTTGGTCGACATATTGTCGATGGAGATACCCATGTCGTATGCAATTGAGCTTGTCGATGAGATCGTTGAACGCTCCCAAGCGATTTTGGCTGACAAGCCGGTCAAAGGTAGAGCGCAACTATTCAAATCCTACGCGATCACGAACTTTCGAGGTGGCATCGGCAAGAGCACTCTATCGTTCAACCTCGCTTATGAGATCGCTCAAGATCATCGGACCCTACTGCTCGACACCTGTTCGCAGCGAAACTTCACTCAGAACCTTTTGGGGGACGATATCTCGCTCGCGGAAAAGACGATCTATGACGTTCTCGTTCGTGAAGTCGCCGGTGCTGGCGCCGTTGACCCTGAGGAATTACTTCTTTCTGTGAAGGCATCGTGCGCGCCCTTTAAGAGTGGCAAGCCGGTATACTTAGTACCCGGCTCGACTGAACTGTATTTGTTTCCATCACTGCTCTACAGCACGCTCGCTCAATACAAACTGATTCAACAAACCGATCTTCGCGAGGAAACTAGCAGGCGC
Organism: Hyphomicrobiales bacterium; assembly: GCA_021732625.1. Taxonomy (GTDB): domain Bacteria; phylum Pseudomonadota; class Alphaproteobacteria; order Rhizobiales; family Xanthobacteraceae; genus SG-bin9. The sequence goes on along the minus strand of JAKFUP010000181.1, from coordinate 6,757 downwards.
GTCATCAACGCAGTGAAAACAGCCGTTGAAGTTGTCTCCGGGAGGGCAAAGCCAGAAAAGATTCTGATTGATACAAGCCCGTTTTTTGGTGGCGCGACCCATTTGGCGTGGGCCGCCGCAGATGCTCTGATCATTCCCGTACGTGTCGATCAACATTCAATTGAAGCTCTGCGACAGACCTTGCAGATGCTTTCTGACAAAAAGCAGGATTTTCATCGTTTCAACGAACAAGCTGGCATCGATCATCAACCCGTCGTCCATGCAGTCGTAATGACACACTGCGGTTGGAACCGGCAGAAGGCCAACACGCCGGACTCGTCGACCCGTTATTTTGTCGAGAAGGCGGTCGAGATTGCGGGGGAGTTTTCCGATTATTTTAGCGAGGAGAATGTCGGTGATTGTTTTTACTTACTTGATGATTTTCATTCTAGCGGACGGATCAGTGGCAAGCAGCGCATCCCGCTATCTGAACTCCAATCAGGTAAAAAATACATAGTCGAAGGGCAGCGATTGGAAGTGAATCCGTCTGTCGACCGCTACAAGAAAGAAATGCAAAACTTGGCATACGATCTTTAACTTAATGCTTGACGCTAAGCATAAAAGTTCAGATACTCAGGGCATGAACAAGTTGCCTTTGAGTACCCGCGTCCAAATCCTCTCCATGCTTTGCGAGGGAAGCTCCATGCGGTCGATCAGCCGTGTGGCCGGGGTGAGCATCAATACCGTGACCAAATTGCTGATTGATGCCGGTCATGCTTGCGCAGCGTTCCATGACCAGACCGTGCGCAACGTCGCTGCCAAGGCCGTGCAATGCGACGAAATATGGTCGTTCAGCTACGCCAAGAAAAAGAACGTCAAGTTTGCCAAGAGCGCACCGGAAGGTGCTGGCGGACGTGGACCGCAATTGATGCCGACTCCAAGTTGATCGTGTCGTGGCACATTGGTGATCGCAGCCAGCACACCGGCATTTCGTTCATGGGAGACTTGAAGGCCCGCCTCGCCAATCGCGTTCAACTCACCACAGACGGCCACAAGGCTTATTTGACGGCCGTTAAAGAGGTTGATCTGGACGCCGATTACGCAATGTTGGTCAAGATTTTCGCGACCGATTACGCTGGCGCGGGACGCTACAGCCCGCCGACGTGCATTGGAGCAATCAAGCAGCCCATCATGGGAAATCCCGATCCGGCGCTGGTCAACACATCCTTTGCCGAGCGCCAAAACCTGACAATGCGTATGTCGATGCGCCGCTTCACGCGGCTGACGAATGCGTTCAGCAAGAAATTCGAGAACCATTGCCACGCGGTCGCGCTCTATTCGGTGTTCTACAACTTCTGCCGCGTCCACAAGACGCTTGGCGTCACCCCGGCCATGGCCGCAGGCGTTGCGCCAGTTGTCATGAAGATGACGGACGTGGTTGGATTGATCGACGCGCGGGCTGTCCCGGCAATTCGCGGAACCTACAAGAAGCGAGTAGCCGCCGAAATTTCAAACTGAGACACTACCGCGTCTTCACAGACTCTCAGCGCTTCGTACAGAACTTATCCCGTGATTTATCCACAATCTATCCACAGGAACACACGCGGATTGTCCACCGCTTGCCGACAGGCATTGCAGCCGTTTTCCACACCCTTGTCCCCCGAAGTACACAATTGAAACATCACACGAACAGACTGTGATGATCTTGTAAAATCGCACGTGCAGCATTGTGGCCGGGTGCGCCGGTGACACCGCCGCCGGGATGCGCGCCGGAGCCGCAATGATAAAGACCCTTGAGCGGTCCGCGATAGTCGGCGTGGCCCAGCATCGGGCGCGCGGAGAACAACTGGTTCAGCGTCAGCGCGCCGTGGAAGATATCGCCACCAATCAGCCCGAATTCCCGCTCCAGATCGAGCGGCGTCAACACCTGCCGTCCAATTACGCTGGCTGCGAAACCGGGTGCGTAACGATCGACCGTCGCGATCATCAGATCGGCGACCTCGTCGCGCCGGGCGGCCCATGACTGCCCGTCCGGCAACTCAGGCGCGACGTGCTGACAGAACAAGCTCGCCACATGCGATCCCGGCGGCGCCAGTGAATCATCGAGCGTAGAGGGGATCAGCAGCTCGACAATGGGCTCGCGGCTCCAGCCATGCTGGCGCGCATCGAGCCAGGCGCGCTCCATGTATCCGAGGCTCGGCGCGATGATGATGCCTGATGTCAGATGATCGCCCGCGCCGGGCAACGCGGTGAACGACGGCAACTGCGACAGCGCGACGTTCATGCGGAATGTGCCAGAGCCGTTGCGCCAGCGTCCGATGCGTTCGAGAAACGCATCCGGCAGCGCATCCGCCGGGACCAAGCGGGTATAGAGCAGCTTCGGGTTGACGTTCGAGGCGACATAGGTCGCACGGATGGTCTCGCCGTTGTCCAGAATGACGCCCACGGCGCGATCCTTCTCGACGATCACCTCGCGCACGCCTGCGCTGGTGCGAATTTCGACGCCGTGGCTGCGCGCGGATGCTGCCATCGCTTGCGTGATCGCGCCCATGCCGCCGATGGCGTGGCCCCAGACGCCCTTCTTGCCGTTCACCTCGCCGAAGGCGTGATGCAGCATGACGTAGGCGCTGCCGGCGGCGTAGGGGCTGGCGTAATTGCCAACGATGGCGTCGAAGCCAAACAGCGCTTTCACCAGATCGGACTCGAACCAGTCGTCCAGCATGTCGCCGGCCGACTGTGTGAACAGATCGAGCAGGGTGCGCTGCTGCTCGAGTGACAGCCCGCGCAGGATCGCAGCGCTGCCCAGCGCATTCAGGCCCTCGCGCAGCGTGTTCAATCCAAAGCCTTCGACCACGTTCGGCGGCGCGCGCAGCACGAACTGCCGCAGCACGTCGGCGATGGCTTCAAGCTCCCGGTTGAAATCGCCGATGCGCGCCGCGTCGCGTTCGCTCAGTTTCGCGACGGACTGATGGGTGCGGCCTTCGCCGGTGAGCAGGTAAGTACCGTCCGGTGCAGGCAGGAAATTCTGCGCGCGGCGCTCGACGATGCGCAGGCCATGGTGATGCAGCCGCAGGTCTTCGATGATCTTCGGATTGAGCAGGCTCACGGTATAGGCGGCGACCGAGTTGCGGAAGCCGGGGTGGAATTCTTCCGTGACGGCCGCGCCGCCAACGACGCTACGGCGCTCCACCACTGTGACGCGCAGGCCGCCCATTGCCAGATAGGCGGCGCAGGTCAGGCCATTGTGGCCGGCGCCGATGATCAGCACATCGGTATCGGGAGACAGAGCACCGGATGGGGGGGCAGACATCGGATTGTCATACCGGTGCGTGTGACGATACGCGAGTGGATTTTCCCCGGCGGACCACGGCAAATTGCAGTCCGTGACGTTGCCGGTTGCGAGGGGCTGTAATCCACCCCGCCGCCTGCTAAACCGCCGTAAATCCACCGGCATAAGCCGGACCGATGCCGGAGAATTCATGAGCGTGAAGACGTCATCCGAAACCGCGGGCGCGGTGTCGCCAGCGCGCAACCGCCTTGTTCTGCTGGTCTATACGGTGGCGATTTTCGTCAGCGCGTTGCTGTTGTTTTCGGTGCAGCCGCTGTTCACAAAAATGGTGCTGCCGCGGCTCGGCGGTTCGCCGGCGGTGTGGTCGGTGGCGATGGTGTTCTTCCAGTCGCTGCTGCTCGGCGGCTATGCCTACGCGCACTACCTGATGACGCTGCGCAACCGGATGATTCCGGTGATCGTGCATCTGTTGCTGCTGTCGGTCGCGTTCCTGACGTTGCCATTGACGATCTCGGCCAGCTTCGGCGAGCCGCCTGCAAGCGGTTATGCGTTCTGGCTGCTCGGTCTGTTTGCGGTCTCGATCGGGTTACCGTTCTTCGCGCTCGCGGCCAACAATCCGATGCTGCAGGCCTGGTTCGTGCGCACCGGTCATCCGGACGGTCCGGATCCTTACTTTCTGTATGCATCGTCGAATATCGGCAGCTTTCTCGCGCTGCTGTCTTATCCGTTTCTGATCGAGCCGCTGTTCACACTGCAGACCCAGAACCTGATCTGGACCAGCGGCTATGGCCTGTTGATCCTGCTGATCGCGGGTTGCGGCTGGTTATTGCGGACATCGCCGGTGATGACGATGCAAACCGACGATCGCGACGATGCGCCGGCACCGTCCCGGGCCACGCGCGCGCGCTGGATATTTCTTGCGGCGGTGCCATCGGGGCTGCTGATTGCGGTCACCGCGCACATCTCGACCGACGTTGCGGCCGCGCCACTGCTGTGGGTGTTGCCGTTGTCGCTCTATCTCCTGACATGGGTGCTGGTGTTTCAATCGCGGCCACTGATCCCGCACGACTGGATCGTGATGCTGCAGCCGCTGGCGATCGCGGGCAGTATCTTCTTGCTCGCGGTTGGCGGCGAACAACGGCTGCTGCTGACGCTGGGCGGACATCAGTTGTGTTTCTTCATCATTGCCATGGCTTGCCACGGAGAACTGGCGCGCACGCGCCCGGCGGCGAAGTATTTGACGGGATTCTATGTCGCGCTGTCATTTGGCGGCATGGTCGGCGGTCTGTTCGCGGGATTGATCGCACCATTCGTATTTTCGTCGATCGCGGAATATCCGATTTTGCTCGGACTGGCAGCGCTGTGCCGTCCCACAGAGACAGAGTTCTTTCCGCGCATTAGCTATGCGGTCTGGGTCTTCATCGCGGCGCTGGCCGCTGCCATGCTGGCGCCGACATTTCACCCCGGATTTGTGCTCGCCTGGCTGACCGAGAACCGCATCTATGTGATCGGCTTGATCGCGATGCTTGGTTCGCTGATGACGGTCGGTTTGCGTGCCGACCGCTGGAAGGCTGCGGCGATATTCGCGCTGGCACTGGTGCTGGTGCGTTTCTATCCGGGCGACGACGGGCGGGTTGAGAGTGTCCGCAGCTTCTTCGGTGTGCACAAGATCGTCGACATCTCCCGCTATCACGTGCTGATGCACGGCACCACGATTCACGGCGCGCAAAAAGTGCTGAACGAGGACGGCAGTAAGCCTCCAGGCCGTCCGGAGATGCTGACCTATTATGCGAAAGAGGGCGGCATCGGTCAGGCGATCACGGCGGTTCGTGCGCGCAAGGGCGGTCCACTGCGCGCTGCGGCGATCGGTCTCGGTGCAGGGACGCTCGCCTGCGCGGTGGAGCCGGGCGAGACGTGGAAGTTCTTCGAGATCGATCAGACCATGATCGACACGGCGCGCGACCCGAACTTCTTTACTTACATCCGCGATTGCAATCCCGACATGAAGCCTGTGCTTGGCGACGCGCGGCTCACCTTCGCCAAGGAGCCGGATGGCGTCTACGACATCATCATCCTCGATGCGTATTCATCCGACGCGATCCCGATCCATCTGGCCACCGAAGAGGCGATGGAAATCTACAAGGAGAAGCTGGCGCCGAACGGCGTGGTGGTGGTTCATGTCTCCAACCGGCATCTGGAGCTTGCCAGCGTGATCGTCGGCATCGCGGACGCCAACGATCTCAAGAGCTGGGTTTACAATGAGGATTCAGGCCGCGACAGCGAATACGTCTTTCCGACAAACGTCGTCGTGTCGGCGCGCAACGAAGCTGATATTGGAACACTGGCGTCCAACTCAGCGTGGGTGCTGACCGAGCCGGAAGACGGCGAGCGGGTCTGGACCGACGATTATTCGAATATTCTCGGTGCAGTGTGGCGCAGGCTGCGGCGCGGCGAGGATAATTAGCAACGCTGCTTTTTAGTAACCGCGCGGGCCGTAATAGGGCCGCGGCGCATATTGCGGTTGCTGATAGGCCGGCTGGCCACGGCGCCAGCCATAGCCGTCGAAATAGACCTCTCCGTCGCTGTCACCTTGCTGAGCTTCCACGGCGCGGCGATAGACGCGCTGTTGCTGCTGCGGATAAACCACGTCGCCGTCGGCGCTGGCGACGCCACCGCGTTGCGCTGGCGCGAGTTCAACGGGGGTCTGGCGGCGCGCAACTGCTGCGTCCGGATTGGCTGCTGGTCTGCGCGCGAGGGCGACCTGCGATGAACCTGACAGGCTGACGGTGGTGTTGAGTACGCCTTCCTGTTTCACCAGCGCAAACAGCGTAGCCGCGTTTTCGCGCGACAGACGAACGCAGCCGTGCGACGCGGGATTGCCGAGGCGTCTCACAGAATCGGTGCCGTGAATGGCGTGGCCAGTCTTGGTGAAGAAGATTGCATGCGGCATTGGCGCGTCGTCCCACTCTTTCGAGTAGTGGTCCGCTTCCATGCGAAAAGCCTTGAATGAGCCGTTCGGTGTTTCGTGCGCGGGCAAGCCGCTCGACACCGGCCACGAGTATCTGACGGCGCCATCGACGGCGACGGTCATCTGCTGATTGTTTTTGTCGATGGTGATGCTGACGGCGGCTTGCGCGGCGGCAGTCGCGAACAACGAGAGGGCCGTGATGAGCCCGGACGCAAAAACAGCAGTGCGGCGCATCGCACCCTCCAGTCAACTCCAGCCCGTCCCCGGCGATTATTAAACACGGGAAAGCTGATGATTTCCAGTGAGATATGATGACGTTCGCGTTAACGATGAACGGCGAGATTGTGAAAGATTAATGTTGTCTGGTGCAACTCCTGATCTGTCTTTGCGTTGTCTGGCGTCGGATAACGACGGGCTGACTGAGGAGTGGATATGAAGAAGGTTTTGATACTGGCTGGCGCGCTGATGGTGCTTGCAATGCCGGTGGCGGCAAATGCGCAAGGCATCGTTGGCGGAGCACG
>JAKFUP010000207.1 GCA_021732625.1 Hyphomicrobiales bacterium | reverse complement strand
CCAGTCGAGTTTGGTCGAGCCGCGCGGCTTTTCCACGTTGTCGTTCGGGCCGCACAGGCTGGTGTTGGCCTTGAGGAAGAAGATCGGTTCGGTCGGGACAGCCGCGCCAGTTTCAGCCGCATGGTCCGCAAAGTTGAGACCGATCGCGACGAACTTCGAGATGCCGGTGACCGGTGCGCCGATCCGCGGCGAGCCACCGACGGCGGGGAGGGAATTCACATCGATCGCGGCGAGCTTCTTGAGCCCTTCCGGCGAATAGGCCGTGCCGTCCAGATCTTTCACGTGGGCGGACAGGTCGCGGATCTTGCCGGCGCTGTCGAGAATTCCGGGCTTTTCCTGGCCGATCGCGCCGTACCGAAGCAACTTCATGTGGTCGTCCTTCCCTGAGAGTTTCTCGTTGCCGTCTTTCATGGAACAGGGACTTGAAAAATTCAACTGGCGCAGGCGCATACGCGCTGCGCCAATCGCTCAAAAGCGCTTCAAATTGTGAGGGCCGTTACGCTGCGGTGCGAAAGTGTGACCGCGTCGCGCTCAAACCGCCACCAATTTGAATGCGTCGCCATCGCGCTTGAGGTAGCCGGGGTCGAAGTGTCCGCCGACAATCAGCGTTTCCGTATCGGCAAAGCGCGAGAACAATTCGCGGCGAGTCCGTGCCGATTGCAGCGGATCGGAATCGACCGTCGCCGACCAGTCGAGATAAGCCATCTGGCAGGGGCTGTGAGCGACGTCGCCGGTGAGCAGGCCTTCCTCACCGCCGGATTTGATGTGAATGCTGACATGGCCGGGGCTGTGTCCATAAGTCGGGATCAGTGTGAGTTCGTCCGTCAGTCTGTGGTTGCTCGGCACCAGATCGACCAGACCGGCAGCCGCAACTGGCTTCACGGAGTCCTCGATCACCGCCTGCTGCTCGTGGGTGCCGTTGCCGGCGAGCCAGTGATCGTATTCCGGCTTCACGAAGACGTAGCGCGCGTTGGTGAAGGTCGGCACCCATTTGCCGTCTACGAGCTTTGTGTTCCAGCCGACGTGGTCGACATGCATGTGGGTGCAGAACACCGTATCGATCGAGTCCGGCGGATAACCGGCCGCACTCATGCGATCGAGAAAGTCGGTGTTGAGGTTATTCCAGGTCGGCACGCTGCGGCCCTGCTTGCCGTTGCCGAGGCACGTATCGACCACGATGCGCCGGTTCGGTGTCTCGACGATCAGCGACTTGATGGTGAGCCGCAGCTTGCCTTCGTCGTTGGCGTAGGCCGGCGCGAGCCACGGAATTTTCTGGCATTCCTGATAGGTGGCCTGCGGCAGGATGAATCGTGTGCCGCCGACGACGTCAAGCTCGGCGATCTTGGTGATTCTGACCTTGCCGACTGTCCAGGTTTTGTCTGCCAAAGTCATACACGCCTCCTCGATTGTTTCATCGTCACGCCCGCGTCAAGCGCGGGCATGACGACGATGAGCGAGTGCAGCCTTACATCGTTCCCGGAAACGCGCCGCCGTCCATCAGCAGGTTCTGGCCTGTGATAAAGCCGGCCTTGGCGCCGCAGAGGAACGCGCAGGCGATGCCGAATTCTTCCGGATCGCCAAAACGTCCTGACGGATTTTCCTTGGCGCGGGCTTCGAGTACTTCCTCGATGGTCTTGCCGCTGCCTTTTGCCTGCGTCGCTGCGACGCCACGAATGCGATCGGTATTGAACGGGCCCGGCAACAGATTGTTGATGGTGACATTGCTGCGCACCGTCTTGCGCGACAGGCCGGCGATGAAGCCGGTGAGGCCGGCGCGTGCGCCGTTCGACAGGCCGAGCACTTCGATCGGCGATTTCACCGCTGCCGACGTGATATTGACGATGCGGCCGAACCTGCGCTCGATCATCCCGTCGACGGTCGCCTTGATCAGCTCGATCGGCGTCAGCATGTTGGCGTCAATCGCTTTCAGCCAGTCGTCACGATTCCAGTTGCGGAAGTCGCCCGGCGGCGGGCCGCCAGCATTGGTGACGACGATATCGGGAGCCGGACACGCCTTCAGGGCTGCCTCGCGGCCCGCGGGCGTGGTGATGTCCTCGGCGACTTCAGTGACGCTGACTTTGGGATACATCTTGCGAATTTCGGCAGCCGTCGCAGCGAGCGCGTCCTTGCCGCGCGCGACCAGCGTAACGTGAACGCCTTCACCAGCCAGCGAGATCGCACAGGCGCGTCCGAGGCCCTTGCTCGCGCCACATACCAGGGCCTTGCGGCCTGCAATTCCCATATCCATCGTTCACTCCCGTCGCGCTGTGCGCGTTGTTGTGTTTCGTTGTCCGGCGGACGCATAGGGCGCAACCACCGCCGGAAGCGGCGCGACCCTAGTCTCCTGCAAGAAAAAGTAAATGTCCGATCCTTTAGATATCAGTCACGAAATGGCTCGGTCTGCTACCCGGCCGGCCGCGCCTCAGGATGAGGAGCGCGGTTTTCTTTTCGATGTGAGGATCGGCCGCTTTACAATCGCCGGACTCTCATCGCCGGTGAGCGCCAGACTGAGGCGCGCGAAGCATCGTTGTACGGTTCGTCGCTGATCCAGATCCGACATCTTCAGCGCTGTACGCATATCCGACTGAAGGATGCTTGAGAGTCCGTGTAACGTGGACCAGATAAACATGGCGTCGAGATCGGCTGTCTTGGCCGACGGCGGCTCGGTCTGCCGGAGCGGCATGCCCTGAAGCCGGTTGCGCAGGATGCTGAAAGCGTGATGCGCATTCCGCATCATCCGTGGGTGTTGGCGCGGATCCGGCAGCGGCGTGTTGAACATCAACCGGTATTTCAGCGGATGGCTTTGGGCATAATCGAGGTACAGCAGACCCATCGCCCGCAGGTCGTCATGCGGCCGGTCAGACGGCTGGCGTGCGTCGAGGAAGATTGCGAACTCGTCGAAGCATCGCGCAACGATTTCCGCCAGTATGTGGTCCCGGCTTGGGAAATGCTTGTAGGGCGCCTGATGCGAGACACCGACTCTGCGGGCTACATCGCGTAAGCTGAGATTCTCGACGCCCGTTTCCTCGATGATCTTAAACGCCTCGACAAGGCATGCTTCGCGAACTTCAGGTCTGGCTCTGGCTGTCATGGAGGTGCTTCGTCATCCCGGCCATGATGCGGCCCATGATGGCCGTCCGCGCGAATCGCGGCAAGGTTGACAGTGAGCCTATAAGAATTTTCGATAGCATGCCGGGCCATACCGTCGTCTTGCAGCCCAGCGCCGCGAGCGCTTCTTCCGCCACCGCTTGCGGCTGCATCGCCTGACCCATACGCATCCGCGACCGATCGGCAAAGCCACTATGAACCGGTCCGGGCGCGCAACTCAGAACATCAATCCCATATGGTGCGAGCTCAGCCCCCAAGCCTTCGGCGAGCGTCTGTACGAAGGCCTTCGTCGCGGCGTAATTCGCCGCATTGGGCACGCCTTGATACGCGACGATCGAACCGAACAGCACGATACCGCCGCCGCGCTTTGCCAGCCGCACGGCGATCATCTTTGTCATCGCGGTCACGGCGCGGCAATTGACGTCGATCATGCCCAGTTCGGCGTCGAGGTCGGTCTGAAGGAAAGATCCGGCCGTGCCGAAGCCGGCGCTGGCCACCAGAAGGCCGATATCGAGGTCCGAGATGTTATCGAACACCCGGCGTATCTCGGACACATGCTCAAGGTCGGCGGCAATCACGCGCGTGCTGACGCCGAACCTTGCTTCGATCCCGGCGGCAACGGCTTGCAAAGCCGCAAGCCTGCGCGCGACGAGCACGACCTTGATCTGCCGCGCGGCTAGGGCCTCCGCGAAGGCGCGGCCGATACCATCGGATGCGCCTGTGACAACCGCCCAGGGGCCGTAGCGATCCTGCCACGACGCCCGTTCCTGTCTGCCGCTCATGGTTTTCCTTGTGAGTTGACAGCGTCTACTTTTATTGCCTAATAAGGTAGACAATGTCAACTCGCGATGATGTCGTGTGCAAGGAGGGACGATGGTCTATGTGTCGATCACCGGGTTGCGCCTGAAGCCGCGCGGTGTGATCCGGTTTTGGTGGCATGCGATCCGTTCCATGAAGCAGGCCAAACAGGCGCCGGGTAACATTCTTGCAGAGACCCGCACCATCAACGGCGTGCATCACACGCTGTCGGTCTGGGAGAGCGAAGATGCGATGCGCCGTTATCTGGTGTCCGGCGCACACCTTGCGGCGATGCGCGTGTTTCCGGCGATTGCGGCGGGCAGCACGCTGGGGTTTATCGCGGATCAACCACCCGAATGGAGCCGCGTGCACGAGATCTGGCAGACGCAAGGCATTGCAGTCCTCAGTGCGCGCGCAACTCCGCCTTGATCATGTCTGCGGCCTTCTCGCCGATCATGATCGAGGGCGCATTGGTATTGCCGCCGATCAACGTCGGCATGATCGAGGCATCAGCGACGCGCAGTCCCTCGACGCCGCAGACCTTCAGTGCGGGATCGACCACAGCCATCGGATCGTTCACGCCCATCTTGCAGGTGCCGACCGGGTGATAGACCGTGTCGGCGCGGGCGCGGATCGCCGCGCGGATCTCGTCATCGGTGCGAACGTCTGCTGTAAACAGGTCTTCGGTCTGGATCGCCTTCATCGCCGGTGCGTCGAGCAGCCGGCGCGTGGTTTTGTAACCCGCCACCATGGCTTCGAGATCGGCCGGATCGCCGAAGAAATTCGGATCGATCATCGGTTGCCGCATCGGGTCGGCGCTGCCGAGCCAGACGCTGCCGCGGCTCTTTGGGCGTAGCAGGCAGACATGGCAGGAGAAGCCGTTGCCGAAGAAGCGCTTGCGGCCGTGGTCGTCGATCACCGACATGCAGAAGTGGAGTTGGATGTCCGGCACATCGAGGCTTGGATTGGTTTTCAGGAAGCCGCCACATTCGGCGATGTTCGAGGTCATCGGGCCGCGCCGTTCGCGGCGGTACTGGCCGATCGCCTTGAAGATGCGTTTGATACCGGGGAACGTCAGCCCGGTAAAGTTAGGCAGGTCCGAGCGAAAGGCGAAAATGAAGTCCGGATGGTCCTGCAGGTTCTGGCCGACGCCAGGCAGGTGATGCAGCGAGGCGATACCGTGTTGTTTGAGCGCCGCAGCGTCGCCGATGCCGGACAGCATCAGGAGTTGCGGCGACTGGAATGCGCCGGCAGCGAGGATCACCTCACGGCGCGCACGCACGATCTTCGTGGTTTTGCCCTGGCGATATTCGACGCCGACGGCGCGCTTGCCTTCGAACAGGATGCGTGTGGCATGCGCCTTGGTCTCCACCTTGAGATTCGGCCGCTTGCCGAGAAAAGGATGGATGTAGCCGCGCGCTGCACTCCAGCGCTCGCCGTCCTTCTGCGTCACCTGATAGATGCCGGCGCCTTCTTGTTCCTCGGCGTTGAAATCTTCACGTATAGGGAATTGCGCCTCGCGTGCTGCTTGCAGGAAGATGTCGTTGACCGGATTATCGGTGCGCAGGCGGGTCACGCTGAGCGGTCCGCCCTTGCCGTGATATACGCCGCCGAACTCGCTGTTGTCTTCGGAACGCTTGAAGTAGGGCAGTACATCGTCATACGACCAGCCGCGATTACCGAGCGCGGCCCAGTGATCGTAATCGGACTTGTGGCCGCGGATGTAGACCATCGCATTGATCGCCGACGATCCGCCAAGGCCCTTGCCGCGTGGCTGATAGCCGATACGGCCATTAAGTCCCGGCTGCGGCACGGTCGTCATAGCCCAGTTGTTCACCGGACCCGCGACCATCAGCACCAGCGCGCCGGGTGTTGTTACCACCCAATTGTCGTTGGCGCCGCCGGCCTCGAGCAGCACGACGCTGGTTTGCGGATCTTCCGACAACCGGCTCGCGACGGCGCTGCCGCCGGAGCCGCCTCCGACGACGACAAAATCAAACTCGTCAGCCACGCGAATTCTCCTTCAAACGTCCCGCTTTTCTTGCGCTCGTGTTGTCCGGTCAGGACAGGAAACGCAGCAATTTTTCCAGCCGCGCGATCTTTGCGCCGTAAGGCGGATAGAGATCGGGCAGGCGGCTGAGGCCGGGGCGATAGAAGATCGGCTTCAGCTTGCTGAAGGTCTTGAAGCCCCATTCGCCGTGATACGAGCCCATGCCCGATGCGCCGACGCCGCCCATCGGCTGGTTCATTTGCGTGAAGTGAAACAGGCAATCGTTGACGGTGACGCCTCCCGACACCGTGCGCGACAGCACCGCATCGCGTGCAGCGTCATCATTGCCGAACCAGTAGAGCGCCAGCGGCCGGTCATGGGCGTTGATGTAATCAATAGGTTCTTCCGCCGACGCGCATCCGATCACCGGCAGCAGCGGACCGAAGATTTCCTCCTGCATCACCTTCATCTCGGCTGTCGCGCCGAGAATAACGGTCGGTGGAAATTTGCGGGCGGACTTCCACGCGGTATCGGCAGGGCTGGCGGCCTGCAGGATTTTCGCGCCGTGCGAAGCCGCGTCCGCGACCAGTGCTTCGAGGCGCGCGTAATGCCGGTCGGAAATGATCGACGTATAATCTTTGTTGGAGGCGTTGCTGCCATACATGCGGGCGATGGATTTCTGTAACAATGCTGCAAACGTCCCGACGCTTTCCTTTGGCAGCATCACGTAGTCCGGTGCGATGCAGGTTTGTCCGGCATTGAGCAGCTTGCCGTAGGCGACGCGCTCCGCGGCTTGAGACAAATCCGCCGAGCGGTCGATGATCGCCGGCGACTTGCCGCCAAGCTCCAGCGTGATCGGCGTCAGGTTGCGGCCGGCGGCTTCGGCGACGATGCGGCCGACGCGCGTCGAGCCTGTGAACAGCAAATGGTCGAAGGGCAGCGATGCGAAGCGCTCGCCAATGCCGTCCTCGATGCCGGTGATGGCAAGTTCGCCGTCGTCGAACGCCGCAGCAACGAGCTCGCGCAGCAAGTTCGCGAAGCGCGGCGTGAGTTCGCTCGGCTTGATCATGACGCGGTTGCCGGCGGCGATCGCCGCTATGGCTGGTGCTAGCGTAAGCTGAAGCGGATAATTCCACGGTGCAATGATGCCGACGACGCCGAGCGGTTGCGGCATCAGCACGTTGCGGCCGGGCCAGAACTGCAATTCGGTTTTGACCCGCTGCGGCGTCATCCAGCGTTTCAGCTTCTTGGCGGTGTGCTTGATCTCGCCGAGCACAAAGAGAGTTTCAGCGATCGTGGTTTCGACCGGTGCGCGATGGCCGAAGTCGGCAGAGATCGCCTCCTGGAAGCGCTGCTCGTTGTCCGCCACCATAGTGCGCAGGCGATTGAGCCTATCCAGCCGCTCGGCGGCGGAAGGTGTTGCCGTCTTGCGCGAAAGATCAAGCTGCCGATGGAACAGCTCATCGAGGCTCTGGGTCGCGGCGTTCGCAAGCGATTGATCCATGACGGCCTCCCGAGACTTCTGATGCCGCTTAAGCTCCGCCCTCGTGCGCTCACTGGCAAGAGCGTTCAGCGCCGCGAGAACGGTCCGCTGCGGCCCGTGGCAGGCGTCATAAAAACTTGAAAAAGGTGGCTTCGGGGCTTTCCAAAGGGGGACTTGATTGGTACACACCGCACGCGCCGTGGGCACTTGCCCGGGTCGCTCTTTCTGGAACCTGAAGCCGGATCGGACAGCGCTTGACGCGCCGATGGCGTTTCTAAAGTTTCTAAAAGAAATCAAAGGTTTGACGCGGGGTGGAGCAGCCCGGTAGCTCGTCAGGCTCATAACCTGAAGGTCCTAGGTTCAAATCCTAGCCCCGCAACCAAATAACACTGATATATCAGTGTTTTACAAAGGCCGCCCTTATGGGCGGCTTTTGTTTTTGGTGCTGTGTCGCCACCGTGTCGCCACCAACTGCTAAGCACTAGATTGATCGGATCTGCCGTCTTCGCCCCAGCCTCGTTCTCCTTGAGCACGCCAATGATCTGCTCTTCGGTAAACCTTGCTCGCTTCATCTGTCCGTCCTTCGAGAGGCCGGACTCTAACTCCGTCTGGAGGAAGTACTCAGTGGCATGTCACGAGTACCGATGGTGTGTGTCGGACCGCAACCTTGGTGAGCATGTTTTGAACGCAACTGGTGCGGATCGTTATCTTTAGGCCCTGATCAACCAGTCCTGAGCCCAGATCAGTCGAATATAACGGCAATCGGAAATATTCGCGCTTGGCAATGTATCAAAACCACTAAACAGCTCTTAGCTGCCTTAGTGCGCGTCTATTGTGGGCAACCTGCCGTAAGTTTACAGTCCGTTAAACCCTTCGTGGCTAAGGGGCCGCAAAGCGCAGACTTGGCCGCGCGTTCAGATGCGGCTTTCTTTTCGGCTTCGGTAGGCTTAGCGGGGTCCTTCGGCTTAACCTCCGCCGGAATTTTCGACACACATACCGCCACCAATGTCTGCACTTTCCTCTGACATTCGCTGCAGGTCTCAGCAAACGCGCATCCGGTTGAGAATAGCCCCGCTGTAAAAACCATTGTGCCAACGGCAATCGAATATCTAATCATCGTCGCTCCTTCTCAGCGTCAAATGTTCTGCCGCGAGGCCGTCTACGATGGCTTTCTAGTTAGACCACTACAAAGAACAGGGCCTGAATTCCCGCCCTTAGCTAGTCCGCACGCTTCTATGACCCCTTGTTCTAACGATAAGCACGAGCCGCTATTGCTAGTAGGTTTAGGCGCTCCAAGCGGCTCCATGCCAGCTAATCCAAGAGCGAGGAGATTGAGCTGACTTACCATGGTTGGTGTCAAACAATCATTGCGAATCGGCACGTGGCATTGAGGGCCATAGCAATCGCCGGACTGTCGCACATAGTAAGACGAGGTCAGACCTCCTACGAATCCGCAAATCAAAAAACCTATAATCAGACCAAAGATGCCGAAGAATGCTCTCATAGTCCGGTCCTTTCAAGAAATTGAAGTTTTCCGAACAGGTAGACACCGACTCCAATAAAGACCAGTACAAGCGCCATCAACCCAAAGCGATCCATCGCAGTCCAACTCGGTACGTGTACTGGCGCGAAACTTCCAGTGCCTGGCACGTCACGCTTGGCGACGGCTCGTAGATTCTTGACGTTAAAGTCCAGTATGAGGCGGTAGGCGATGCTGATTTCTTCCGTCCATGCAGAAGCAAGATTTGACCGAAGAATCGCGGCAGTTATCGATAATGTAATTCCAACCAAAGTTGCACCAAAGCCAACGCCAATTCCGGAATACATTTCGGCCTTCGCTGCCAGCTTCAGCAACGGATCAGCTGTATCAAGGCCGCGCGCAGCGAATAAAGCAGCACTGATACCGTATACGGTGCCGAGAAACGCTAGCTTGAGCATCGTATCGCCCAGCATGTCTAGCGGCTCTTGTCTCGACGTCGCGTCATCCAATAGGAAAACTCGGTAAGCTTCTAAAGTGGAAATCACTTCTGCGTCGGCAGCGAAGTTCTCCGCTTCCACCTCCGGCGTGTTCGCATCGACATTTACGGCTGCGAGGCCTCTATGGAGAAGCCGGTCCCCCAGATTTCTGTTTGACGTAGCTGCAAATTTAGGGACTGCCTCGCTAATTCCACTCAAGTCCATCCTGGCTTCACTATGAGCGCGATCAATGACGTAAAGAATAGGCGGAGGAGCCACCCATCGGAACCACAAACCAACTAGCTCTATAAACGAATAGAAGAATATGGATAGCGTTAGAAACTGAACAGGCCCTAACAAGAGCGCGCCGATTCGAACTTTGTTTATTATCGTGTCTATTGGCGGCGACAGAACTTGTTCAATTCGTGTCGTCACAGCGCAATTTCCACCGGTTTGAAGCTTTTGAGTTCCGGCGCAAAGTTTCAATTCTGTCACTGGCGACGCGGCGCCATTAAAGGCGATCTTTTCCAGTTGCCTGAGGATATTGTCTGTTGATCCCTTGATCTCTGGAAAACTGACGCCCCAAAGCGAAGTTATGTCGTAAAGGACAATGTTGGCCACCTCTTGGCTCGACCCAGTGACTGGAGCAAATATCCCTATGGAAAGATTGCGAGAGTGTTCTCTCGAACCATTGCCTGTTCCTAGAGCGCTTTGGCACTCTTTGGGCTGATCGGGAGACGCTATTCCACCGAAGCAGATTTTGATTCGATCATTTCCAAAACGGCTATCAATGGCGGTCCCGGCTAAGACAATATTTGCCTTCTTGGTGGCTTCACCTAACTGGGTTTGCAATTGTGAAGAAATGGAAAAGAGCTGGAAAGCGAGAAATTCGTGACAAACTAGTGCCAGCATTAATGCCAAGATGATCTTTAAAGTTGTTCTTACCGCTGCGCGAGCGAAAATTACATCTCCCCAAAAGTAGTCTATCAAGCTTTCAATTTTTTGCATCTGCCGTCCAATCGCGGCGAGCCAATTCTGCGCGAAACAGAGTTGATCTCAAATGTGATGGGTTTTTTAGAACGTTTTCGGTCATCCAGTCGCGGGAAGATCGAGATCTTGCACCTGTCCAACCTTCCGCGGAAATATCGAAAGGCTTGTACTGAATCCGTTCGGCTGCCGCCGATAAAAACTTAGCTATCCGACCAAAAGGGTGCGTTTGGCTGGCAGAAGGTAGCGGGTCTCCACTTGTAGACAATGTTAGTCCTGATATCCGCGACGCTTCGACAGCACGCAAAAGCCATTCTTTAACATAAGTAGGGTCGAGTTCACCCCAGACCCTGACTGCGGGAGGCGCTGTGCCAAGGATGCTAGTGATTGAAACTGCGAATCCGCGCTCTCCTGTATCGGCTGCGAGCCAAGGCTCTGACGATAGCAGGCCCAAGCTTGCTATTCGTTCGACTAGTTGATCCGCCTCTTTTTGTCTGGAAGCACATTTGTCATGGAGTATCACAATCGTGACAGGCGGTTGAGTATCGATCAAGAGGCCGAGACATTTCTTGCCGGTTGGTATTTGTAGGAGCAACCCGCGCTGAGCTGCATTCTCTGTAACAAATGCCAAATTTTGCATTGGGAGGCGCGTGCCACTGCATTTGCCTCCGACGGAACCCACAATATTGGAGATCAAGAGGTGCGCCAGCTCGTATCGATTGGCATTAGCTGCTGATAGACTGCAATCGCTTCCCCAAACGCGAGATAATCCGACCGTTTCCCAACGACCGGTCCCACATGAATTTGTCTGTTGGAAAGGCGGCAATGAAATTGCCAACGCACTTCGGATGTCTAGTACCCACTCACACTCAGAAATGACGACGCAGACTGCCGCGGTTTCTTCACCAACCGCAAACCAGAATTCCGTCCCACTAGCTCCCCTGGATACTCTGTACTGATCGTTGTTGTTTGGTCGAATGCAATCATTGTTAGACGCCCAGGTTGGGCTAACCGTGATTGCGAGAACCAGGACCGACAGCAGCGGGAAACAGAAGCGTCTTACTATTGGGCGATACATGCTGACGCCCCTAAGCATCTCATGTTTGGAAATCGACTAGAGCGTATAATGACATCAGGAGCAGATTCCCCTGCAGATTCGGCCAATATAACTGCCGCTTCATCGGGGGTATCAGTGGTGACGACTTGGGGGAAGAATGCTTGGACAACACAATCTTCTCCGACCTTCGCGCCTAAACTGTTGCCATGATCCTTTGTATTTAAGCGATCACCAGCATCGATAAAGAAAAAAATAATTCTCCCAATATCGGTGCAATCGTCCCCATTAGCAGCTTTCGACACGAGTTCAATGAAAGCAATCTCGCCGACCGACCCAGTAATTTTAGGCGAAACAGCATCAAGCAAAATAACAGCGGCGAGCGTGCCGCAAAACAAATCAGTAGCTACAATCGGAAACCAATCACGTTTCCTTCGCTTTAGCATGCACGTTCTATCATTTCGACGTCTCCAATGAAGCCCGCGATGCTTGATGCGTAGTAGCAGCGGCCACCGCTTGCTTGATCAATCCGAACCCAAAATTCAATTCTTACGAAGGTCGGAAATGAGCGTGGAGCGACACGTCCGTTGATTCCATCGAAAAAGTAGCCTTCGTACTTATCAATGTGCGTGGCGGGCGCTGCCTGATCCTTAGCTATCGGAACGCTATACCTACTCACATCGTAGATTTCCGGCTTGTTCAATCGAATCATAAGTTGATTTCCAAAATCACTCGGAAGAATCCCAATGCCAACATGGTAAGGTGGGCTTGAGCCTACAGCACGCCTAATTGCTAAGCCCGCGTAAACAGCCGATAGTTTCCTGTTGGTTTTGGAAAAGAGCGTCATGTCCGTGCCAAAGGCCGACAAAAAAATTACAGCGTGGCTGCTCTCTGCGCGAGCTGCCGATACGATTTGATCGTAAGAGAAATCGTTCGTTTGGGGCTTTAAAAGTTCTTGCGTATTATCGATGCGACAGGAACTAACCCAGTTGCTAGTAGTGCGCATCTTCGCAACCAGGTTGTCATGCGCACAACCCATCCGCACAAGCGAATTGGGAAGCACTAATAGCGTAGCCTCGTGGCTACCGCCATTCCGAAACGTAGCTCGACCACTCATCTCAAACACAACGACGCTTTCACCACTGTCGCCGCGTAATTCGCTCTCTCCCGCGCCTGTCAGCCAAATCAAAAGGAAGCCACCGAAAAGTGCCGCAACAAAATCTACTTGGTAGAGATCCGAGGGCGCCCTTCGGAAGCCTCGGCTCATTTAAAACTATCAGAACACAGCTGACCGGCATTCCTTCCTTTGACCATGGTGACGTCGGCGGGTGGCGGATAACGAAGTCTCACGACATCAGGGCGAACGACATCAATAGCCCGATAATTTTCAGCAGCAAATAGCAGCAAGCCCCTTACAAATAAATCGTTGCTATCGCTTAGGCAAAACTGGACTCGGTCTGATTTTCCAGATTCGACAGCGTCTGCAAGTTCCTTCGCAATCGGGCTTTCCTTGGTAACGGCGACTTCGGGATTGAAAACAAGCACGTTGTCGGGCTGAGCTGTCAGCCAGCAATTCAGTACCTTACCCTTAGAGTTACAGGCCAATCTTCCGCCGTTGAAATTGCCGAAGTTGCCTCCACCTGGTAATGCACCTTTTATAGGTCCAATCTCGCCGCTGCGCCCAGACATTCCCACGCCGAAACCTGTGCTTTCACCATCACCTTGGCCCTTATCGTCACCTTTGCCACCCCCGCCCCCTTTGTCGCCAAACAAGCTCATCAGCACCGAAAGTAGGAAAATGCCACCGCACACATATGGATTTCCCCCGCTCGACAAGCAAACTTGACTGGCAAACGCTAACGTCAGCCCGACAGCTGCAGCAACTTTTTCTTGATCCGTGACCTGTTCAATAGTTTCCTTCATCGTTTTTGCGCAGTCCCGAGCGGAAGCGTTCGCGTTCTTCGTCAGTTCTTCAATTTCCCCGACTTTTTTTCGGAGGTCCGCCATCGAGCTTGTAGATAGTCCGTTAATGTCTTGCGGGAGAGTCTTGGACTGCACTGTCT
>JAKFUP010000180.1 GCA_021732625.1 Hyphomicrobiales bacterium | reverse complement strand
GGCCAGCCGGTGCTGGAATTTTCCGGGGTTAGGCTCATGCCGGCGTGGGCGCCGATGAGCCATTCAACAGCGATATCGGCGCCTTGTTGCCGATCGCGCTATGTGGCCGGACTTCGTCATAGTCTCTACGCCAATCCTCCATTTTCATACGAGCGCCGTCAAGGCTCATGAACCAGTGCGTGTTCAGGCACCCGGCGCGGAGCTTGCCGTCAAGCGATTCGATGAAGCTGTTGTCGGCCGGTTTAGCGCACGCGCGTCTCTTGACGGGCGGCATGGTCGCTTCGCTTTGACTTGTAGACATCAAGCGAGCGATCGATGCGAGGGGCCGAGCAGGCACGCCTGATCGAGACCTTCCAGTCGCTTCGCAGCTTGTCGACAAGTTCGCGCTTGCGCCCAGGCCTCAGTTTTTTTTGACAGAACGTCCTGCAACATCACCGTGTCCAAAGACAGGTCGGCCACGATCCGCTTTTGTTTGCTGTTCTCTTCCTCAAGTTGACGCAACCGCTTCATCTCCTGGGGCATCAGCTCTGTATACTTCTTGCGCCAATTGTAAAACGTCGCCTCGCTGAGCATTAGCATCACAGCTAGGACTGCCAACAATGGCGGTCCTTTCTGGCCCTGAAAAGAATATTCTCTGAAATCGAGACTGCGTGGCTGGGGCGCCCAGAGACTTTAGAGCTAAAAACTCGCTCATACCTCGTCCCTGAGCCGATATCCAATACCTGGCTCGGTGAGTATAACTGATGGGTCATCCGGGCTTATCTCGATCTTCTGTCGGAGTTGGCCGATATAGACTCTTAGATATTGCGTGTCCTCGGCATGAGCTGGCCCCCAAACCGCGCTCAGTATCTGACGGTGGGTCACGACCTTACCCGCGTGCCGGGCAAGAAAACTCAATAGCTCGAATTCCTTCGGCGTCAGCTTCACCTCATCTCCGGCCCGGCTCACCCGATGCCGCACGCTGTCGATTTCAAGATCACCGACTTTTGCAACCGGTATTTCACTATGCCTCTGCATCCGATGCCGGATGGCAGCACGAATCCGTGCCAGCAACTCACCGACACCGAACGGCTTGTTGACGTAATCATCGGCTCCGAGATCGAGCGACTCGATCTTTTCCGCCTCGCGGTCGCGCGCCGACAGAACGATGATGGGCACGTCGGACCAAGCCCTCACTTGCCGGATCACATCCTTGCCGTCGCCATCCGGCAGGCCAAGATCGAGCACCACGACATCGGGCGAGTCAGACGCAATTCGTTTCACCGCCTCGGCTACCGAAGAGGCCGAGTCGATGCGATAGCCGCTTGCTTCCAGCGCAGGTTTGAGGAAGCGAAGAATCGCCGGTTCGTCATCGACGACCAGAACGCGCATTCCGTTCATACCGGGGTCTCGGCTTTTGGAAGACGCAGGGTCACCCGCGTACCCCTAACGAAGTCTGGTGGCGGACTTTCGACGGCAATTTCACCTCCGTGCGCTTCCATAATGCCCTTGGCAATTGCCAAGCCGAGCCCGGTTCGTTCACTGCGATCCGCTTCCGCTGGCGCGCTGACGAATTTATCGAACACGCGCGGCAAAAGTTCGGGCGCGATCCCTAATCCGTCATCCGTTACCCTAACATCGATATCAGATTCTCTGATGTCGGCAGTGACTGCGATCCGCGTACCCTGCGGCGTGTGCGCCACCGCGTTGCCGACGATATTACTCAGTGCCTGCTCGATCAATATGGCGTCCACATGCACTAACGGAAGATCGCTGGGCAGCATCACATCGATCGTCTGGACAGCGCCGCGCCGACGCGCAGCGCTGGCGACGCGGTCAGCAATCTCACGCAGGTCGTTCCAGTCCTTGCGCAACTCCAGCGCACCCGCGTCGATCCGCGTGATCGACAGGAGATTGCGGACCATGCCGTCGAGATGCTCGACTTCCTGCTTGATCTGCTTCAGCAGATCCATCCTCGCCTCAGGGCCGAGCTTGTCGCCAACATCGATCAGACCAGTGGCCGCACCGAGTATGGACGCCAGAGGCGTGCGAAAATCATGAGAGATCGACGCCAATACAGTATTACGAACTTGCTCTGCTTCGATTGCACCTTGCGTCGCCACCATATCGCGTGACAGGAAGCTACGCTCGAGCGCCGCCGCCGCCTGCTCTGCGAGCGTATCGAGCAGCGCGCGCACTTCGGAATCGATTTCGGTCTTGCCTACCACGACGCCGATGGCGCCAATTGACCCCCGCGCGGTCCGCAGCGGAAGAAAAAGCCAGGGAACCAATGGCAAAGTCGATGTGCGGTTCCCAGCCGGCTCAGCTTTTTCGACAGCCCAGCGCGCAGCAGACATCGAGGCGGGATCAAGATCGTCCTCCGGCGGCCATGCCGCGCGGATACGCAGTTCGCCATTTTCCTCAAGCAAGAGGATCGCAGGCTTGTCAAGTGAGGTGTGGATTTCGCCGACCGCGCCTTCCGCAACCTGATCGACTCCCGCAAGGCCCGACAGCCGCCGGGTGAATTCATAGAGCCGCCGCATCGCGCGGACGCGGCCCGACGCGACCCGCGCTTGCGAGCGGGCACGCCCCGCCAATGCGGAGGTGATGATGGCAACGCCGAGAAAAATCACCAGTGCCAGCAACTCGTGGGGCGCGGCAACCGTGAAAGTGTAAAGCGGCTCGATGAAGAAGAAATTATAGGCAAGAAATGACAACACCGAAGCGAACACTGCGGGCCAAACGCCAAAGAAAACGGCCGGTACCAGTACAGCGACCAGAAACACCAGCGAAATGTTCGGCAGTGGTGTCAGTCGCTCCAACAGCTTGCTCGCAAACAACGCTACTCCCACCATGCCGGTCGCAACCGAGTAGCCCAGATAGGACAGCGGCATACGGAGAGACAGCCCGCCGGTCTTCACGGGCGACACCTCATTGCCAGTCACAACATGGATGGCAATACCATCAGCCGAGAGCACCAGTTCTTGCGCCAGCGAGCGGCGAAACAGATCCATCTTAAAGCTGCGGCGGGCTCGACCGATCACGATCTGGGTGACATTCTCGAAGCGGGCGACGCGCAGCAACTCGGCCGCGAAGTCCTGCGCCACCAGCCGCCGCACCTCGGCGCCGAGCGTTAGAGCCAGTTGCAGAGCTTCATCAACGTGGTGATGATCTGGCGGCGCGCCCGGCCGCTCGACCGTGACCGCAATCCACGGTGCGTCCATCAGGTTGGCCAACCGCTTCGCGCTGCGGATAAGGGCCATCGCATCCGAGTCCGAACCAACGCATACGAGAAGCCGTTCGCCTGCAGCCCACGGTCCTTCAATCGCATTCGCCTGCATGCGCTGAACCAGCGTGGCATCAATCCGCTCGGCGGCGCGCCGAAGCGCCAGTTCGCGCAACGCCGTCAGGTTTTGGGGTTTGAAGAAACTCTCAACCGCGCGCGCCGCGGTATCCTGTACATAGACCTTGCCTTCGGCGAGGCGCCGCAGCAGTTCGTCGGGCGGAAAGTCTACCAGTACAAGCTCATCAGCCGCATCGAAGGCGGTGTCCGGAATGGTCTCGCGCACACGGACTTTGGTGATCTTCTGGATCACCTCGTTGAGGCTTTCGAGGTGCTGGATATTCAGGGTGGTCCAGACATCCACGCCGGCTGCAAGCAGCTCATCGATGTCTTGCCAGCGTTTGGGATGACGGCTGCCCGGCACATTGGTGTGAGCATATTCGTCGACGAGAAGAAGTCCAGGCTTGCGTGCAAGTGCCGCGTCGAGATCGAACTCCTGCATCATCTGGTTGCGATAGACGATCGGCCGGCGCGGCTGAAGTTCAAATCCAGCCACCAGCGCTTCGGTCTCGCGCCGTCCATGAGTCTCGACGAGACCGAGCACGACGTCCTGACCGTCATCGCGTGCCGTGCGCGCGGCTGTCAGCATCGCATAGGTCTTGCCAACACCAGGAGCCGCTCCAAGATAGATCTTGAGGCGACCGCGACCTTCCCGCTTGGCAAGCGCAAGCAGGGCATCCGGCGAGGCGCGCGGGGATGTCGTCGCGGGCATTGAATCTCCTGCCCGCTAATCTAGGGTGCCGTAGTGTCAAGTGCGAGATTTAAAGCCAGAACATTTACTCTCGGCTCGCCGAAGATACCGAGCGTCCGACTCTCGGTCGTGGCGGTCACGATGCCGCGAACCTTGGCTTCGGGTATACCACGTGCCTTGGCGACACGAGCGATCTGGATGGCCGCGTTCTCGG
This sequence comes from Hyphomicrobiales bacterium, assembly GCA_021732625.1. GTDB lineage: Bacteria > Pseudomonadota > Alphaproteobacteria > Rhizobiales > Xanthobacteraceae > SG-bin9. The sequence continues at coordinate 9,306 of JAKFUP010000180.1, read as the reverse complement.
GTGAGATATGCGGGTCCAGCCCGCTCGCGGACGTGGTTACGCTGTCAGCCGGTACGGGAAGCAAGACGACGCCCTCTTCTCTCAGAGCCTTGATGTCTGCGGTTACGCGATCAATCAACTTCCCCGAGGTCGGGCCGAGATTGGAGCCACTTGAGCTCGCCGCGTTATAGGGTGCATCAGTTGTCTTAGACGCATCTTTCGGATCCGGCGCACTGGTTGCCGAGGGGCGGCCATGGAAATAGCGGTCGCTCCTGAACTCCTGCCCAATCAGCGACGAGCCGATCACGACACCACTTCTTTGAACGAGGCTGCCGCCAGCGAGCCCCGGCATCGCCGCCTCGGCGATCATGGTGACAGTGATAGGATACGCAATCCCGAGCAGGCACATGAACAGGCCGATCAAGACGATTGCGGGGCGAAGATGCTGAAACATGAGACCCTCCTTCAGGCCAGGTGGAGCGCGTTGACAATTAGGTCGACGAGCTTGATGCCGGCGAACGGCACGATCAGGCCGCCGAGACCATAGATGACGAGATTGCGCCGGAGCACGGCGGCTGCTCCGATCGGACGATAGGTGACGCCTTTCAGCGCGAGCGGAATCAGCGCCACAATGATCAAGGCGTTGAAAATTACCGCAGACAGGATTGCGCTTTGCGGCGTGGCGAGCTGCATGACGTTCAGCGCCGACAACTCCGGATAGGTCGCGATGAACAGCGCCGGGATGATGGCGAAGTATTTCGCCACATCATTGGCGATCGAGAAGGTCGTCAGCGACCCGCGCGTCATGAGGAGTTGCTTGCCGATCTCGACCACCTCGATCAGCTTGGTCGGATCGGAATCGAGATCGACCATGTTACCGGCCTCGCGCGCGGCCTGCGTCCCGGTCTGCATCGCAACACCGACATCGGCCTGGGCAAGCGCTGGCGCATCGTTGGTGCCGTCGCCGCACATGGCGATCAAGCGGCCCTTGGCCTGTTCTTCGCGGATATAACGCAGCTTGTCCTCGGGTGTCGCTTCCGCGATGAAATCGTCGACGCCTGCTTCGGACGCGATAGCCGCCGCGGTCACCGGGTTGTCGCCGGTCACCATGACCGTGCGGATGCCCATCTTTCGCATTTCGGCAAAGCGTTCCTTGATATCTGGCTTCACCACATCTTTTAGATGGATCACGCCAAGCAGCTTGCCGTTCTCGACAAGACCAAGCGGCGTGCCGCCCGAGCGGGCGATCCGCTCATGGGCAGCGCGGAACGCAGCTGTGTCCGGCGTTTCGCCACCGTTTTCGCGGGCAAAGCGCAGCACCGCATCGATTGCGCCTTTGCGCAGCTTGCGCGGACCGATGTCGACGCCCGACAGACGCGTAGTCGCGGAAAACTCCACGAACTGCATCTGGTCCGAGCGCTGAACGCCACCGGCCCCGGACTTCTCGACCACCAGCGCAACGATCGAACGGCCTTCTGCTGTCTCGTCGGCAAGACTAGCCAGCAACGCAGCATCCGCCGCCTCGCGTTCGCTGATACCGGGCACCGGAATGATCTCGCTCGCCATCCGGTTGCCGAAGGTGATGGTGCCGGTCTTGTCGAGCAGCAGCGTGTCGACGTCGCCCGCTGCCTCCACCGCCCGGCCGGACATCGCCATCACATTGAACTTGAGCAGCCGGTCCATGCCGGCGATGCCGATCGCCGAAAGTAGCCCACCGATCGTTGTCGGGATTAACGTCACCAGCAGCGCGACCAGCACGGTGATAGATAGCACTGTTCCGGAATAACTGGCGAGCGGCCACAGCGTCACCACAGCGATCAGGAAAATCAGCGTCATGCCCGAGAGCAAGATTGACAGCGCCAGTTCGTTCGGCGTCTTTTGCCGTTCGGCGCCCTCGACCAGCGCGATCATGCGATCGAGAAACGACGAGCCCTGAGAAGCCGTCACCCGAACAATCAGCCAGTCCGAGATGACTGTGGTACCGCCGGTCACTGCCGAGCGGTCGCCGCCGGACTCGCGAATGACCGGAGCGGATTCGCCAGTCACCGCCGCCTCGTTGACGGACGCGATGCCTTCGACGATTTCTCCGTCGACCGGAATGACTTCGTTCGCATCGACCCGGATCAAGTCGCCGACATGGAGGTCGGCAGCTTCGACGCCCTGAACCAGTTCGTTGTTGCCGGGCATCAGAAGCCGTTTCGCCCGCGTTTCGGTTCTCGTTCGCCGCAGTGTTTCCGCCTGCGCTCGCCCGCGGCCTTCGGCGATGGCTTCGGCGAAATTCGCGAACAAAACGGTAAACCAAAGCCATGCGGCGATCTGCGCGGTAAACAGCACCGGATGACCGAAGGCGATGTCGCGAACCAGCAATAACGTCACCACCACGGCGACGACCTCGGTGACGAAGATCACAGGGTTCTTCATCAGCGTGCGCGGATCGAGCTTTCGAAACGAGTCACCAGTGGCGCGCAAAATCAGCGCCGGATCGGTGATTGCGGAGACAGTGGATTTGCGGGCCATCGCCGGCATCCTCTCAATGATGAAAAGCAGAACGTCTTGTTTCAGAAGGTTTTTCCGGCGAGCATCTGGAAGTGCTCGACGATGGGACCAAGCGCGACGGCCGGAAAGAATTCGAGGCCAGCAACGATCAGAATGGTGCCGACGAGAAGCGCCACGAACAGCACTGTATGGGTCGGGAACGTACCTTCCGAGGCCGTGCCGCGGACCTTGCCCGCCAGTGCACCCGCCATCGCCATTACCGGCACCACATAGGCGAAGCGGCCGAGCAGCATCGCGATGCCGAGTGTCATGTTGTACCAAGGCGTGTTCGCTGACAGTCCCGCGAATGCCGAGCCGTTGTTGCCGGTCGCCGACGAGTAGGCGTAGAGAATTTCCGACAGGCCGTGCGGACCGGAATTGGCGAGACTTTCGAGCGCTTTCGGGAGCATCACGGCGATCGCCGAAAAGCCGAGAATGGCGAACGGCAAAATCAACAGCGCCAACATGGCGAGCTTCATTTCGCGCGCCTCGATCTTCTTGCCCAAGTATTCCGGCGTACGGCCGACCATGAGGCCCGCGATGAAAACCGCGACGATGGCAAACACCAGCATGCCGTAAAGACCAGAGCCGACGCCGCCCGGCAGCACCTCGCCGAGCTGGATCAGCACCAGTGGCACCAGACCGCCAAGCGGGGTGAACGAGTCGTGCATTGAATTGACCGCACCACATGAGAGACCGGTTGTGACGGCGGCATAGAGCGCCGACATCGCTGTGCCGAAGCGCACTTCCTTGCCCTCCATGTTACCGGCGATTTGGTCGACACCGAGCGCAGTCAGCAGCGGATTGCCGTTAGCCTCGGCCCAATAGGCGAAGCCAACACCGGCAATCAGAATCACAAGCATGGCTGCAAGAAGCCCCCAACCCTGCCGGTCGTCGCCGACCATACGACCGAAGGTGATCGGCAAAGCCGCCGAAATCACCAGCATCGCCCAGATCGAGATCATGTTGCTGATCGCTGTCGCGTTTTCGAATGGATGCGCGGCGTTGACGTTGAAGAAGCCGCCACCGTTGGTGCCGAGCTGCTTGATCGCCTCCTGGCTTGCTACAGGACCGAGCGCCAGCGTCTGCTTCGCCCCTTCGAGGGTCGTCACGTCGATGGAGCCAAGCAATGTCTGCGGCAGACCGGTCGCAACATAGGCGAGCGCGACAACGAGCGAGAACGGCAGCAGCAGATAGAGTGTCGCGCGCGTGACATCGACCCAGAAATTGCCAACGGTCCTCGCACCTGAGCGCGCCAGCGCCCGCACCAGCACCAGTGCGAGCGCGATGCCGGTTGCCGCCGAAAGAAAGTTCTGCACGGTCAGGCCGGCCATCTGCACCAGATGGCTCATGGTGGTTTCTCCACCGTACGCCTGCCAGTTGGTATTGGTGACGAAGCTGATCGCCGTGTTGAAGGCGAGGTCCGGCGCGACAGCGGAAAATCCTTGCGGATTCAGCGGCAGCACGCCTTGCAGCCGCATCAGCACATAAAGAAAGACAAAGCCCGTGGCGTTGAATACGAGCATGGCAATGGTGTAGCTGCGCCAGCCTTCCTCCTGCGCTGGATTGACACCGGCGAGGCGATAAAACGCACGCTCCACCGGAGCAATCACGGGTGAGAGGAATGTTACCTCATTGCTGAACACGCCGGCCATGTAGAGACCGAGCGGTTTTACGCATACGAATACGAGCGCGAAAATGGCGGCGATCTGCGCCCAGCCGATGATAGTCATGAGAGTATCTCCAGCAGCGGTTCAGAATCGCTCTGGATGCAACAACGTCACCAGGAGGTAGACGCCAAGCACCAGAGCGACGGCCAGGCCGATCAATGGTTCGAGCACAGGACCTCCTCAAAGCCGTTCGGCGGCGGAGGCATAGACTGACATCAGCGCAAAGGCGGTCAGTCCGGTGAAAAGAACGACGAAGTCGAGCATGGGTCCGCTCCAGTTCCAACTAAGGACGGAGTTAAGCCAGCTGGCGCAAATTCTCGATACGAATGTTGGGCCGCGCAAATAAAGAAGAAATAAAGAAGAAAAGTCTGAAATCTATGATCTCAGCGTTACGGGCTGAACGACAATCTGCGCACCAATTCCTAAACTATCACGCGTTAGGAGCGGTGGGGAAACAGGGGAACACTCGAGAAGCAGCGAACCTCTGTCAATTATCAGCGAAAATCCAACGGTAATGAGTAAGCGCTGAATTCTCACACGCTTGTTTGGATATCGCGGAGGCGATCTGTTCTCCCTTTCGATTTTCAGATGGAAAAGCAGATGGCAGCGAAGATTGGATTGTGGTTCTGGCGATCGCACCATGATGCATGGCAGCGCAGCGATTTGAATCAGCGAGAGTATTGCAAGGCGCATGATATCCCGCCCAATGCTTTCGGCAATTGGCGATCCCAGTTCTAGGCTGAACCGCAGTCACCTGAGCGGCAGCGAAGTAAGAGCCGGAATCGGACGCGGGATCAGACTACAACACCAGCCGTCCACACTCGACCTTCGGCGGCAGGACGCCTGACGAAGTTTATGCTACGCAGGAAAACGAGGAGAAACTGGCGGCGTAATAAAACCCAAACCACCTTAGTCTTGCCGCCAAACTGTCCCGGAAACCGGGACCACCTCAGTCGTCTGGTCGGCATAGCCGGCTCTAATAAAAATAACTCAATGCTGAAATCCGTCAGGCTGCGCGAGATTTTTATTGTCCCGAGATCGCGGATTGATCACACCGAACAATATCGCTCTTGAATTTCTGGATTGGCAATCAAGGCAGCCGCGCTGTCCTGATGCACGATGACGCCCTGATCCATTACATAGACCCGGTCGGACAACGACAGCGCTAATTCGACATTCTGCTCGACCAGCAGGATGGTCGTGCCCTGCGCCTTCATGGTGCGGAACTGAGCGAACATTTCCTCGACCAAAATCGGCATGATCCCCTCGGACGGCTCGTCGAGCAGGATCATCTTCGGCTCGGCCATCATGGCCCGCGCGATCGCCAGCATCTGCTGTTCGCCGCCGGACAACGTGCTGCCTTGCTGTGGCAGGCGTTGCTTCAGCCGTGGAAAGGTCTCCGCGATACGCTCGATCATCTGCGTTTCGTTGGCGCGCGATGCGGACGCGATAATCCCAAGGCGCAAATTCTCCTCGACTGTCAGTCCGGGAACGATGCGGCGATCCTCAGGTACATAAGCAAGGCCGAGGTGAAACCGCTCATGCGCCGGCCGGCCGAGAATGGAATGCCCGTCGAACGAAATTGCGCCGGTGGATTTGGCAACAAGGCCCATGATGGTTTTGAGCGTCGTGGTCTTTCCGGCACCATTGCGGCCGATCAGCGTCACAATCTCGCCCCGCTTCACCTCGATCGAAACGCCTTGCAAGATGTGGCTATGGCGATACCATGCCGAGAGATTGTCGATGGTGAGCATCAGGCCCGCCCTCCCACGGCTACTGCGCCTTGTCCGAGATAGACGCGCTTGACCTCATCGTTGTTGCGAATGTCATCGGACGATCCCTGCGCCAGCAACTCGCCGTGATGCAGAACCACCAGATGCTCGGCGAGCCCCATCACCAGCTTCATCTTGTGCTCGACAAGGACGATCGTGCGCTGTTCGGCGAGCCGCGCGATCAGGTTCATCATCTCGCGGGTCTCTTCCGGACTCATGCCAGCGGTTGGCTCATCAAGCAGCAACAATTTCGGATCGGCCGCAAGCGCCATCGCTATCTCAAGACTGCGCTGCTCGCCATGCGCCAGTTCGCGCGCGCGATTGAACCGCCGTGCGCCGAGACCGACCAGCGTCAGAAGCGCGTCCGCCTTGTCGATCAAAGCACCGTAGCTATCGCGGTTGCGGAACAGTTGAAAGCGTTCGGACAGAGCCTGCGCCGCGACGCGGACGTTTTCGCGCGCCGTCAATTCTGGGAAAACATTGGTGATCTGGAACGACTTGGCGATTCCCATACGCGCGAACAAATGTGGCGGCGTGCCGGTGATGTCGCGGCCGTCGAAGCTGATCTGTCCCGCGGTCGGCGTCAACGCGCCGGAGATCACGTTGAAAAACGTGCTCTTGCCGGCGCCATTCGGGCCGATCACCGCTGTCAGCTTGCCGCGCGCAAACGACACCGACACGTTCTTCAGCGCGACGAAGCCGCCGAAGCTCATGCCGATATTCTGCGCAACCAGAACCGGATCGCTCATTTGCGCTCCGCCCATTGCAGCAGCGAACCCCAGATGCCGCGCGGAAAGAACAGCACGAAGACGATGAAAATGATGCCGACGAAAAGCTGCCAGTGGCTGGTCAGCATCGCCAGCACGTCCTCGATCAGAAGGAATGCGGCCGCACCGACAAAGGGACCGAAGAACGTCCCCATGCCGCCGAGCAACGACATCATCACCACCTGTCCGGACGTGGTGTAATGCAATGTCTCGATCGGCACGATCGAGAGGTGAATCGCGTTCAACGCGCCGGCAAGTCCGCAGAACGCGCCGGAGATGATGAACGCCACCAATTTTGTCCGCGCAACGTCATAGCCGCAGGCGCGTGCCCGTTCTTCGTTCTCGCGGATGGCTTCCAGCACCGCGCCGAACGGCGAGGCCAGAATGCGCGAGAACAGCCAGATCGCCACGGCAACGAAGGCGAGGATGACGTAGTACTTCACCGTCGGATTGATGAACGGCAACGAAACGCCGAGGACGGAGATGGTCTGGAGGTTGACGCCGCGCAGGCCGTTTTCGCCGCCTGTCAGGCTCTGCATCTGGTAGAACGCATAGTAGACGCACATCGACAGCGCCAGCGTCACCATCGCGAAATAGATTCCGCGGGTGCGGATCGCGAGAAATCCCATCACGACCCCGAGCAGCGTCGCCGATGCCGTTCCGATCAGGATCGCACCGAACCAGCCGATCTTGTAGCTGACGATAGCGATGCCGCAGCCATAAGCGCCCGTGCCGAGAAACGCAGCATGCCCGAACGAGAGCAGCCCGGTGTAGCCGAACACCAGATTGAACCCGAGTGCATAAAGCCCAAGCACGAGGATATTCACGGCCAACGCTTCATAGGGCGTGATCCAGGGAAAGATCACGAGAAACGCCAGCGTCAACGCAACGCGATAACGGCTGGCGACATCGAGCCAGTGCGGTTGGTCCCGTGGCGCAGTGAGATCGATCGAGGTCATCGCATCATCCAAGCGCACCGGCGCGGCCCAGCAGGCCGCGCGGCCGAACCAGCAGCACCAGCGCCATCAGAATAAAAATCGATACCTTCGCCATTTCCGGCGCGAACAGCGATGTCATCGACACCACAATGCCGACCAGCAGCCCGGCAATCACGGCGCCTGCGAGCGAGCCCATGCCGCCGACAACCGTCACGACGAACGCTTCCGCCAGAACCGGCACACCCATTTCCGGGGTAATGCCCTGCAGCGGTGCCGCGAGGACACCGGAAAGTCCAGCAATGCCGGTGCCAATGCCGAACACCAGCAGCCAGATTTTCGACACATCGATGCCGAGCACACGGACAATCTCCGGATCGCGCGCACCGGCGCGAATAATCAACCCGTAGCGCGTGCGTTCGATGAAGTACCAGAGAGCGAATACGATTACGGCTGTGATTCCAATCAGGAATAGCCGGTAGAGCGGGAAGAAACCGATGCCGATGTTGACCGCACCGCGCAGTTCCGGCGGCGTCGGAAACCGCATCCCGGTCAACCCGAACAGAATGCGGATGGTCTCGATAAATACGTAAGACAATCCGAACGTCAGCAGCAGCGGATAGTCGATGCCGCGCCCATACAGCGGGCGCAACAGAACACGCTCGACCGCAAGCCCGATCGCGCCGACGCCAAGCGGCGTCAGCACCAGCGAGACCCAGAAATTCCCGGTCAATCCAAACAGGAAAACGCCGACATACGCGCCGACCATAAAGAACGCGCCATGAGCGAAGTTGACGACGTTCAACAGGCCGAAGATCAGCGACAGGCCGAGCGCCAGCAGCACGTAGATGGCCCCGAGCGCCACGCCGGTGACGAGTTGCAGGGCGAGGAGCTCGAGGCCGATGCCACTCATCAGGTCTTGTGGCCCATCTCTTCGCAGGACCGCAGGTTCTTCTCGTCCGGCTTATCGACCGATACGACGGAGAACACGTCATTCTTGTCCTTCTGGTCCTTGTGCTTGGATTCGACGATCAGCACCGACTGCACCGACTGGTTGTCGCAGCCGCGATAATACTGCGGTCCCTTGTACCAGTCGTATTTCAGACCGCGCATGCCAGCGATCACCTTTTCCGTTTCAGTGGACTTCGCTGCCTTCACGGCTTCGAGCACCGAGCGAACGCCCGCATAGCCAAGCGCGCCGTAGTCCGACGGCACCGCACCGCCATTCGCCGAGCGGAACTTGTCGTTGAACGCCTTGGCTGACGGAACGGTGTCTTCAAGCCGCCAGTAATACGACGTGCCGCCAACCACCCCCTCGAAAACATCGCCGCCGGCCTGGCGCGCGGTGTAAAGCAACACCGGCGCGACCAGCTTGGTCTTGCTCTTGAGGCCGAACTCGGTTGCCTGAGTGATCGAGACCACCTGATCGCGTCCGAAATTACAGAGACAGAGGACATCCGGTGCGAGCGACTGAATGCGCGGCAGAAAGGCCGTGAAGTCACTGGCGCCGATCGGGTGACGGATGTCGGCCAGCGTCTCGATGCCGAAGTCCTTGCCGGCGCGCTGGAAGCCACGGACCATTTCGTGCCCATAAGCGTAGTCCGCAGTCAGGAACACCACCTTCTTGCCGAATTTCGGAAACGCATAG
>JAKFUP010000056.1 GCA_021732625.1 Hyphomicrobiales bacterium | reverse complement strand
AAGACTTGGCTTAAAGACATTCAATTTATGGCTTCGACGCCGCCCACGATGGGAACACCTTATGGATGTTTTGATGAAGGAAGGGTTAGCCGCAGGCTTGGGTTGCGGCGGGCGATTTCACACCTTGGGTCCGTGTTTTCGGTCCGCTCCGCTCTTGTTATTGACCCGCTCCGCTCTTGTTATTGACCCGCCCCGCAGATGTTTCCGCTCTTGCCGGATCGGGTGAAAAGCGCTATATCGCGGGCCGTTAACGAATTCTCATACTGCGATCGCAACGTGAGAGTGGGCCCCTCGCCGGACCCGCTCTTTTTTATTACCTGAACGTGAGCAGGCGCTGCGATACGCCGCCAATGCCCAAAAGCCGACGCCAAACGTGGACATGAACGAGCCGCTCGACACCATAACCGATGCCGAACTGCAAGATGGCGGTATCGAAGAACCGCGTCTGGTGACCGAGCCCGGCGCGGCTGCCCGTGTGGCGGCTGTTGCGGTTCCGGTGCTGGAAGGTCTTGGCTACCGGCTGGTGCGCATTCGGATCAGCGGCGAGGCCGGCTGCACGGTGCAGGTCATGGCGGAACGGCCGGACGGCACCATGCAGATCGAGGATTGCGAAGCGGTATCGCGGGCACTGTCGCCGGTGCTCGATATCGCCGATCCGATCGAACGCGCCTACCGGCTCGAGATTTCATCGCCCGGAATCGACCGGCCGCTGGTACGCCGTTCCGATTTCGAACGGTTCGAGGGGCATCTGATCCGGATCGAGATGGCTGTGCCGCATGACGGCCGCAAGCGCTATCGCGGCAAACTCGGCGGCGTCGAGGGCGATTGCATCCGCCTTCATCGTGATGACACGCGCGGCGTGGAAAATCCCGATGTGCTGCTGCCGATGACCGACATTTCCGAAGCGCGGCTGGTTCTGACCGATGCGCTGATCGCCGAATCGATGCGCCGCGGCAAGGCTGCAGCCCGCGATCTGAAGGAAGACCTTGGTCTTGCGCCGCCGCCGCCCGCTCACGCGCGCGCCGCGCGATCAAAGACCGGCCAAAAGGATTTCGGCAAAGTCCAACTCGAGAAAGCCAAGGCAGCCAAGGCCAAAGTTGCAAAGAAGCCGCCGCCGAAAAACACCAAGGCCCACCGTCTCGCTGCACAGGGCGCGGGATACGACGACACCGATATCTGAGAACCAGTATCCGAGACACGATAACTGAGACACGAGACCTAAGGAGACTACCGATGGCCGTCAGCGCCAATAAACTCGAGCTCTTGCAGATCGCCGACGCAGTCGCGCGCGAGAAGTCGATCGACCGCAGCATCGTCATCTCGGCGATGGAAGACGCGATCGCGAAAGCAGCTCGCGCCCGCTACGGCAGCGAGACCGACGTCCATGCCGAGATCGACGCCAAGAAGGGCGAACTGCGGCTGTCGCGCCACATGCTGGTGGTCGAGCAGGTCGAAAACCCGTCGAACCAGATTTCGCTGATCGATGCGCAGCGCGCCAATCCGGGCGCCCAGATCGGCGACACCATCGCCGACACGCTGCCGCCCCTGGAATACGGCCGCATCGCCGCGCAGTCGGCCAAGCAGGTGATCGTGCAGAAGGTGCGCGAAGCCGAGCGCGACCGGCAGTTTCAGGAATTCAAGGATCGCATCGGCGATATCGTCAACGGCACGGTCAAGCGCGTCGAATATGGCAGCGTGATCGTCGATCTCGGCCGCGGCGAAGCCATTATCCGCCGCGACGAAATGCTGCCGCGCGAAGTGTTCCGCAACGGCGACCGCGTCCGCGCCTATCTGTTCGACGTGCGCCGTGAAACCCGTGGCCCGCAGATCTTTTTGTCGCGCACCCATCCGCAGTTCATGGCGAAACTGTTCGCGCAGGAAGTGCCGGAAATCTACGACGGTATCGTTGAAATCAAGGCGGTGGCCCGCGATCCGGGTTCGCGCGCCAAGATCGGCGTGATCTCGCGCGATTCATCGGTCGATCCGGTCGGCGCCTGCGTCGGCATGCGCGGCTCGCGCGTGCAGGCCGTCGTCAATGAATTGCAGGGCGAGAAGATCGACATCATTCCGTGGTCGCAGGACATCGCGACCTTCGTCGTCAACGCGCTGGCGCCGGCCGAAGTCGCCAAGGTGGTGATCGACGAAGACCGCGAACGTATTGAAGTCGTCGTTCCCGATACCCAATTATCGCTTGCCATCGGCCGCCGCGGCCAGAACGTGCGGCTTGCGTCGCAGCTCACCGGCTGGGACATCGACATCCTCACCGAGCAGGAAGAATCGGAGCGCCGTCAGGCCGACTTCGAAAACTCCACCCGTGTGTTCATGGAATCGCTCAACGTCGACGAAGTGGTCGGCCAGCTGCTGGCATCGGAAGGCTTCTCTTCCGTGGAGGAATTGTCGTTGGTTGATATCAAGGAGCTGTCGAGCATCGAGGGCTTCGACGAGGAAACCGCGCAGGAACTGCAAAACCGCGCCCGCGAGTTTCTCGAACAGCAGGAAGCCGAACTCGATGCGAAGCTCACCGAGCTTGGCGTCGATAATGCGCTGAAAGAGGTTCCGGGTGTGACGCTGAAGGTTCTCGTCAAGCTCGGCGAGAATGGCGTCAAGACCGTCGAGGATCTGGCAGATTGCGCCACCGACGATATCGCGGGCTGGACCGAGCGCAAGGACGGCGAAGCGATCAAGCACGCCGGTTACGTCGATGCCGCCGACCTGTCGCGCGAAGATGCCGAGACGATGATTATGCAGGCCCGCGTCAAGGCCGGCTGGATCACCGAAGACGATCTCAAGAAGCCGGAGGCGGCCGCCGAGGCCGCCGAGGCTTCTGAACCGCACCCGGCTTAAGGATCATGCGCCAGAATGCTCGCCATCGCCGACGCCACAGAGCTCGATAACGGTCCCCGGAACAGCAAATCCGGGACCGAGCGCCTGTGCGCGCTGACGCGGCAGGTTGCGCCGATCGGTGAGCTGATCCGCTTCGTCATCGGCCCCGGCGGCCAGGTTGTCCCAGATCTGAAACGAAAATTACCGGGCCGCGGGCTGTGGATTTCAAATTCGCACAGCGCAGTCGCGGAGGCCGCGAAACGCGGCGTGTTTGGGCGGGGTTTCAAGCGCAAGGTCGAGGTCTCCCCGGTACTGGCCGACGAAACCGGGACATTATTGACGCGAGCCGTCCTCGACGCCCTCGCCATGGCGGCGAAAGCCGGTGAGGTGGTGGCCGGATTCATGAAAGTGGAGCGGGCCTTGGGCGAGGGTCGCGTCGTCGCGCTGATCCATGCCTGCGACGGATCCCCGGATGGCACCCGGAAACTCGCCGCCACAGCCCGGAGCATTCTGGCCCGGCAAACCGCCGAAAACGGCGAAATCGGGGATATTCCAGCGGCTTTGCCTGTCATCGGCGTCCTCACGACGGATGAATTGGATTTGGCACTTGGCCGCTCAAATGTGATACATGCTGCCCTGCTTGCAGGCGCGGCCGGCAAAACTGTGCTGCTGCGTAGCGACGCGCTCGCCCGGTTTCGCAAGGATAGCGATACGACGGGCGGCAGGTGAGCAAGCATCAAGACCTGTCTCTCTGATGACGTGATGAGTACGAAGACCGGCGCATACGCGCGCCAAACCGATTGGAACCGCGACTGATGGCCGATACGAAAAACACTGGCGACAAGACGCTGAGCGTCCCGACCAAAACCTTGACGCTCAAGCCGCGCGTCGAGCAGGGCACAGTGCGCCAGAGCTTCAGCCACGGCCGCAGCAAGCAGGTTGTCGTCGAGAAGCGCGGCAAGCGCCGCCTTCCGGGCGAAGCCGAGCCGCCGATTGTCGCTGCACCGATTGTCAAAGCTCCCGTCGCCAAGCCGGTGGAAGCGCCGAAGCCTGCCGCCCCGAGAAGCACGGGCGGCATCGTTCTGCGCAAGCTCACCGACGCCGAAAGCAAGGCACGCATCGAGGCGCTCGCCGACTCACGGACGCGCGACGTCGAAGAACGCCGCATCGCCGAAGAAGAAGCCGCGCGCCGCAACAGCCGCGAAGGCATCGAACAGGCCGAGCGCGAAGCAGCCGCCACCCGAAAGAAAGCCGAAGAGGACCGGCATCGTCTCGATGAGGAAGCCAAACGCCGCGCCGAACTCGAAGCCAAGAAACGCTTCGGCGAAGCGGAGGCCAAATCAGCGCCAGCAAAAACGACGACCGCCCGCCCTGCTTCGCCGCCCGTGCGTGCGCCGGGCGTCGCCGCCGACGCATCCGATGAAGATGAGGGTCCGCGCCAGATTCGCCGCGGTCCCGGCGGCGCCGCGCGCCCGGTGATGGCGCCGAAACCCACCGCGAAGCCTGCTCCCGTCAAGCAACGCGGCCGTCTCACGCTGAGCACGGCGCTCAACGCCGACGACGTGCGCGAGCGCTCGATCGCATCGTTCCGCCGCCGCACCCAGCGTCTGAAGGGCCATGCCTCGAATGAGCCGAAGGAAAAACTCATTCGCGAAGTGATCATTCCGGAAGCGATCACGCTTCAGGAACTCGCCAACCGCATGGCCGAGCGCGCGGTCGATCTGGTCAAGCTGCTGATGAAGCAAGGTCAGCTCGTCAAGATCACCGATACGATTGATGCCGATACCGCGCAACTGATCGCCGAGGAAATGGGCCACACCGTCAAGCGGGTCGCCGCCTCCGATGTCGAAGAAGGCCTGTTCGATAGCATCGACGATTCCACCGACACCGAACCGCGCTCGCCGGTTGTGACCGTGATGGGCCATGTCGATCACGGCAAGACGTCGCTGCTCGATGCTCTGCGTCAGGCGAATGTTGTCTCTGGCGAAGCCGGCGGCATCACCCAGCATATTGGCGCCTATCAGGTCACCTCGCCGGAAAGCGGCAAGAAGATCACCTTCATCGACACGCCGGGCCACGCCGCGTTCACCGCGATGCGCGCCCGCGGCGCCAAGGTCACCGACATCGTCATCCTGGTGGTGGCGGCCGACGACGGCGTGATGCCGCAGACCATCGAGGCGATCAACCACGCCAAGGCGGCGAAGGTGCCGATGATCGTCGCGATCAACAAGATCGACAAGCCGGATGCGAAAGCAGAACGCGTGCGCACCGAGCTGTTGCAGTACGAAGTGCAGGTCGAATCGATGGGCGGCGAGACGGTGGACGTCGAAGTGTCCGCCAAGAACAAGACCAATCTCGACAAGCTGCTCGAAATGATCGCGCTGCAGTCCGACCTGCTCGATCTGAAAACCAACGCAGCGCGCCCGGCCGAAGGCACCGTGATCGAAGCCAAGCTCGATCGCGGCCGCGGCCCGGTCGCGACCGTGCTGGTTCAACGCGGCACCCTTAAGGTCGGTGACATCGTCGTCGCCGGCGCTGAAATGGGCCGCGTCCGCGCGCTGATCTCGGATCAGGGCGTAACGCTTCAGGAAGCAGGACCGTCCGTTCCGGTCGAAGTGCTCGGTTTCAACGGCCCGCCGGAAGCCGGCGATCGTCTCGCGGTGGTCGAGAACGAAGCCCGCGCCCGTGAAGTCACCAGCTACCGCGCGCATCAGAAGCGCGAGAAATCCGCCGCCAGCATCTCGGGCATGCGCGGGTCTCTCGAACAGATGATGTCGCAGCTCAAGACCACCGGCCGCAAGGACTTCCCGCTGATCATCAAGGCCGACGTTCAGGGCTCGCTGGAAGCGATTCTCGGCTCGCTCGACAAGCTCGGCACTGATGAAGTGACAGCGCGCATCCTGCATGCCGGCGTCGGCGGCATCAGCGAATCCGACGTGACGCTGGCTGAAGGCTTCAATGCCGCGATCATCGGCTTCAACGTCCGCGCGCACAAGGAAGCCGCGGCGCTGGCGAAGCGCAACGGCATCGAAATCCGCTACTACAACATCATCTACGATCTCGTCGACGACGTGAAAAAAGCGATGTCGGGCCTGCTGGCTCCGACCTTGCGCGAAACCATGCTCGGCAATGCGCAGATCCTCGAGGTGTTCAACATCTCGAAGGTCGGCAAGGTCGCGGGCTGCCGCGTTACCGACGGCAACGTCGAGCGCGGCGCCAATGTGCGCCTGATCCGCGACAACGTCGTCGTCCACGAAGGCAAGCTGTCGACGCTGAAGCGCTTCAAGGACGAAGTGAAGGAAGTGACCGCCGGCCAGGAGTGCGGCATGGCGTTCGAGAACTACGGCGACATGCGCCCCGGCGATGTCATCGAATGTTATCGCGTGGAGACCATCCAGCGCTCGCTGTGAGTCCGAATCTCACCGCAGCGCTGGACGAACTTGAAATGGGACGTATCGCCTGACCCAAACGAACACGTTCCCGCATATTGCGTGAACCTGTTTGCGGCGTCCGGCACCTACGTTCAGGACCAATAACAATTCAAATCGCGCGGATGGCCGGTCCAAGCCCGGCCCACTGCGTTTTGTTTCGAAGGACAGAGATGCCTCGCCATCATCAACGAGATACCGCCGCGCCAGGCGGTTCGCAGCGCCAGTTGCGCGTCGGCGAGCTGGTGCGTCACGCGATTGCAGAGATTCTGATGCACGGCGAGACGCACGATCCGGCGCTGGAAGGGAACCTGATTACGGTTCCCGAAGTGCGCATGAGCGCCGACCTCAAACTCGCAACGGCCTATGTGATGCCTCTCGGCGGACAGGGTATCGACGAAGTGATGGCCGCGCTCGATCGCAACAAGAAGCTGATCCGCACCGCGATCGCGCGCCGCGTTAACTTAAAATTTGCGCCTGATATTCGCTTTCACGTTGACGAACGATTCGACGAAGCGGAACGAATAGAGAAATTATTGCGAACACCTGCGGTTCGCAAAGACCTCAACAAGAATTCCGGCGAGACCTGATGATGATTCCTTCACCAAACCAAAGCGCCGTCATCGAGACGGGCGCGACAAATGCGCACGAACGCGTTTCGCCCGCATCGGACGTGACAGCCGCAGGATTGCCGCAACAATCGGCGCAAGAGCCGGCGCAAGAATTGAGGCAAAACTCCGCGCAGGTTCCAAGGCAGCAGCAGCCGCGCCGCGAGAAACGCGATGTTCATGGCTGGGTCGTACTCGACAAGCCGATCGGCATGACCTCGACGCACGCGGTCGCGGTCGTGAAGCGTTTGTTTTCGGCGAAGCGCGCGGGCCACGCCGGAACGCTCGATCCGCTGGCGTCGGGCGGATTGCCGATTGCGCTCGGCGAAGCCACCAAGACGGTTCCGTTCGTGATGGATGGCCACAAGCGATACCGGTTTACCGTGTGCTGGGGCGAAGAACGCGACACTGACGACACCGAGGGCCGCGCCACCGCGACCAGCGACAATCGTCCGGCTTCTGACGCGATCGAAGCCTTGCTGCCGCAATTTATGGGCGTCATCCAGCAGGTTCCGCCGCAGTATTCGGCGATCAAAATCCAGGGCGAGCGGGCCTACGATCTGGCGCGGGACGGCGAGACCGTGGCGCTGGTCGCCCGGCCGGTCGAGATTCATAAATTAAGCCTTATCGAACATAGTGATAGCGGCCATTCGACCTTCGAGGCAGAGTGCGGCAAGGGCACTTACGTGCGCTCGCTGGCCCGCGATATGGGCCGGATTCTGGGCTGTTACGGCCATATCTGCGCGCTGCGGCGAACCCTGGCCGGTCCGTTTACCGAATCAGACGCAATTCCGCTGGAACAGCTGGAGGCTTTATGCGATAGAGCCGCGTCCGGTGAGGGAAACCTCGCCGACGCACTTTTGCCCGTTGAGACCGCGCTGGACGACATCCCGGCACTGGCCGTCACACGGGCGGATGCGGCAAGGCTTCATCGGGGCCAAGCCGTTTTGTTGCGCGGACGGGATGCGCCCAATTCTAGCGGCACAGTCTATGTCACGGTTGCAGGCCGTCTTCTGGCGCTGGCCGAAATTGGCAATGGCGAACTCATCCCCAAGCGCGTGTTCAACCTGTCCGGGCTGACAGCCTCAGCCGGACGCAGACAAGGTGTTTGACACCTTAAGGGTATGACGATGTCGATTTCGGCAAGCCGCAAGGCAGAACTGATCAAGACCAACGCAAACAAAGCCGGCGATACCGGTTCTCCCGAGGTCCAGGTTGCAATCCTCACGGAACGCATCACCAACCTCACCGAGCACTTCAAGACCCACGGCAAGGATAACCATTCGCGCCGCGGCCTGTTGAAGCTCGTCTCGACGCGCCGTTCGCTTCTCGACTACGTCAAGAAGAACGACGAAGCGCGGTACAAGTCGCTGCTCGAAAAGCACAACATCCGTCGCTGACGAGCGTTGGCGCACGCCTGTCGCGTGCGCACGGGCTTGATCGGTCAACGGATCATTTTCCCGCAGACCGGCCACGCTCAAACCGAATACCGCGCGGATTTTCATTCACCGTGCGGACCACGTTCAGCAGCAATCCGGCGGCTGGACGATGACGGGCATGATGCCCGTCGCGCGGACCCAAGGATGGTCCGCTCCATCGGAAGGATGGAAGCCATTTCAAACATTAAAGCCTCGAGCACCGGAGCTTTGGCAGGATTGCCGGACGCTGATTTCGCGCCATCGCGAACAACGTCCCGCTGTCTTGCCGATCGCGCCCGTGACCGGGGCTTTTGTGTTTCTGGCGTCCGCAGCCTTCTGCGAAACCATGAAAGATAATCACGATGTTCAAGAAGCATACGGTCGAACTGGACTGGGGTGGGCGTACACTCAAGCTTGAAACCGGCAAGATCGCGCGTCAGGCCGATGGCGCCGTGCTCGCGACCTACGGCGAGACTGTCGTTCTCGCTACCGTCGTCGCCGCAAAGTCTCCGCGCGAAGGCGTCGACTTCCTGCCGCTGACTGTCGACTATCAGGAAAAGACCTACGCCGCCGGCCGCATTCCGGGTGGCTACTTCAAGCGCGAAGGCCGTCCGACCGAGAAGGAAACGCTGGTTTCCCGCCTGATCGACCGTCCGATCCGTCCGCTGTTCGTCGATGGATGGCGCAACGAGACTCAGGTGATCGTCACCACGCTCTCGCACGACATGGAAAACGATCCGGACATTCTGGCGCTGGTGGCCTCAAGCGCCGCGCTGACCATTTCCGGCGCACCGTTCCAGGGGCCGATCGGCGCCGCACGCGTCGGCTTTGCGAACAACGAATACATTCTCAACCCGACCCTCGATGAGATGGCCGAGACCGATCTCGACCTCGTCGTCGCCGGCACCGCCGACGCGGTGCTGATGGTCGAGTCGGAAGCGAAAGAGCTCAACGAAGAGATCATGCTCGGTGCGGTGATGTTCGGTCATCGCCACTTCCAGCCGGTCATCAAGGCGATCATCGAACTCGCCGAGAAAGCCGCCAAGGAGCCGCGCGAGGTCAAGACCATCGACAACTCGGCGATCGAAAAGGAAATGCTGGGTCTGGTCGAGAAGGAGCTGCGCACAGCTTATGCCATTCCGATCAAGCAGGATCGCTATGCGGCGGTCGGCGCGGTTAAGGTCAAGGCGATGGCGCACTTCTTCCCGGAAGGTCAGGAGCCGAAGTACGACAAGCTCCGCGTCGCCGGCGTGTTCAAGGAACTCGAAGCCAAGATCGTTCGCTGGAACATCCTCGACACCGGCAAACGCATCGACGGCCGTGACAGCAAGACCGTCCGCAGCATCATCGCCGAAGTCGGCGTGCTGCCGCGCGCTCACGGTTCGGCGCTGTTCACCCGCGGCGAAACCCAGGCGATGGTCGTGACCACGCTCGGCACCGGCGAAGACGAGCAGTACATCGACGCGCTGTCGGGAACTTACAAGGAGCAGTTCCTGCTGCACTACAACTTCCCTCCCTACTCGGTCGGTGAAACGGGCCGCCTCGGCGGCACCAAGCGCCGCGAGATCGGTCACGGCAAGCTGGCGTGGCGCGCGATCCATCCGGTTCTGCCGCCGCATCACGAATTCCCGTACACCGTGCGCGTCGTCTCGGAGATCACCGAGTCGAACGGTTCGTCGTCGATGGCGTCCGTCTGCGGCGCATCGCTGGCGCTGATGGATGCGGGCGTGCCGTTGAAGCGGCCGACCGCGGGCATCGCGATGGGCCTCATTCTTGAAGACAAGCGCTTCGCCATCCTCTCCGACATTCTCGGCGACGAGGATCATCTCGGCGACATGGACTTCAAGGTGGCTGGCACCGATCAGGGCATCACCTCGCTGCAGATGGACATCAAGATCGCCGGTATCACCGAGGAGATCATGAAGGTCGCGCTGTCGCAGGCGAAGGATGGCCGCATCCACATCCTCGGCGAGATGGCGAAGGCGTTGACCGACGCCCGCGCCGAGCTCGGCGAATACGCACCGCGCATCGAGACGTTCAAGATCGCGACCGACAAGATCCGTGAAGTGATCGGTACCGGCGGCAAGGTGATCCGCGAGATCGTCGAGAAGACCGGCGCCAAGATCAACATCGAGGACGACGGCACCGTGAAGGTGGCGTCATCGGACGGCGAGTCGATCCGCGCCGCGATCAAGTGGATCAAGTCGATCGCGTCCGATCCGGAAGTCGGCACGATCTACGACGGCACGGTGGTCAAGGTGATGGAGTTCGGCGCGTTCGTGAACTTCTTCGGACCGAAGGACGGTCTGGTTCACATCAGCCAGCTCGCAGCCAACCGCGTGCAAAAGACCTCCGACGTCGTCAAGGAAGGCGACAAGGTCAAGGTCAAGCTGCTCGGCCTCGACGATCGCGGCAAGGTCCGCCTCTCTATGCGGGTTGTCGATCAGACCACCGGCGAAGACCTCGAAGCCAAGCAGAAGGCGGAATCGGCCGCGGAGTAATTTTATCGTCATTCCGGGGCGCGAGCTGAAAGCGAGCGAACCCGGAATCTCGAACGTCCAGGACGCTGCGATTCAGAGATTCCGGATCAGCGCTTCGCACTGTCCGGAATGACAGGGAAAACGAAGGGCGGCTCGATGAGCCGCCCTTTTTGTTTTGTGGAGCTTTTCCGCGGAATTCAACTGTCGTCCCCGCGCACGCGGGGACGACGCGTGGGTGATCTCGTCTGAGAGCACTTCTCTTGCGAATGACTCGCAAAGATAATTACCGGCCTCGCTGCATCCGATTGCCGCATCTGGAAGTAATCCATGAAACCGCGTTCGTGCGCGGTTCGTAAATTGGCAGCCGTTTGCGCGTATCGTTTTCAGTACCGGACATCGATTCGCGAATCTCCGGCGTCAAATACCTCTTTCCAAGATCTAGTTTGAAGCTCACGTTTGAAGATCAAGTTTCACGCGCATCATCCCAACAAGGAGCGTTACATGTCATCCTTCTCCCGCCGCCGTTTGTTCGTCACTGCCGCCGGCATTGCCGCAGCCGCAGCCGCACCGCGCATGGTGTACGCACAAGCCATGGCGCCGGCTGCTGCTCCGGCCGCAGCTGCCGCTGCCGGCCCGTTCAAGCTCCCAGCGCTGGCCTATCCGTTCAACGCGCTTGAGCCGCACATCGATGCCAAGACCATGGAGATCCATAACACCAAGCATCACCAGGCCTTCATCACCAACCTGAACAATTTCGCCAAGGACAATCCGACGCTTGCGGAGAAGTCACCCGCCGAAGTCCTCGGCGGTCTCAGCTCGGTTCCGGAAGCGATCCGCACCGGCGTGCGCAACAGCATGGGCGGCCACGCCAACCACACCATGTTCTGGGAAATCATGGGACCGAACGGCGGCAAGCCGGCCGGTGACGTTCTCGCGGCGATCGATCGCGACCTCGGCGGCATGGACAAGATGATGACCGACTTCAATGCAGCCGGTGGCCGCGTGTTCGGTTCGGGCTGGGTGTTCATCACCGTCGACAAGGACGGCAAGCTCGCGATGGAATCACGCCCCGGTCAGGACAACCCGATGATCGACGGCAAGCGCGCGCTGCTTGGTAACGACGTCTGGGAGCACGCCTATTACCTCACCTACCAGAACCGCCGCCCGGACTACCTGAAGGCTTGGTGGAATACGGTGAACTGGGCGAAGATTTCGGAGCGCTATGCAGCCGCGAAGACCGGCAAGCTCGGCGTCTGATTTCACACCATCGTCACGATACCCAAAGGGCGGCTGCAAAGCCGCCCTTCTTGTTTCCCGCCAATCGGGTATCGGCCACGTGACTGGCTCCGCTCCTGCGATCGGGCTAGTCTTCACCCATGCAACTGCAATCGACCCTGACGTGTCCGAGCTGCAATCATCCGGCGGCCGAGACCATGCCGACCGATGCGTGTCAGTTTTTCTACGACTGCAAAGGATGCGGCGTCCGGCTCAAGCCCAAACAGGGCGATTGCTGCGTGTTCTGCTCGTATGGTTCGGTGCCGTGTCCGCCGATTCAGGCAGGCGATGACTGCTGCAAGAGTTAAATTTCTGCAAGCGATTGAACGTGACCAGTGCCGCCGATCCGGCATTCGCGTCCGGGGTTGCTGCAAATGACTCACGAACGTCGGAAGCAGGGTACTGGCCCGCACCGCATTATTTTCACATTGAGCCAGCAGGCTGCTCGGCACATCCTGCCATGAACCGACCAACGGCGATGTAGAAGCCGTTCTGTCTGCGCTTCCTTGAACAGCAAAAGAGGCCTCATGATCAAAATCTATTACGCCCCACGCACCCGATCCTTCACGGCGCTTTGGGCGATCGAAGAATCCGGCGCGCCTTACGAGAAAGTGCTGACCGACATTTCGACCGGAGCGCAGAAGCAAGACGGCGCCTATCTCGCGATCAATCCGATGGGCAAGGTGCCTGCACTGCAGGATGGCGACGCGGGCATGGGCGAAGCCGCCGGAATCTGCGCCTATATCGCCGAAAAATTTCCGGAGGCGAAGCTCGCGCCGCCGCTCGGCGATCCGCGCCGCGTGCGATATCTCTATTGGCTGTTCTTCGCAGCCAACATCGAAGCCGCGATCACGCAGATCGCGACCAAGATCGAGATGCCACAGGTCAGCGCCGGATGGGGGTCGGCGACGCAGGTGTTCGATGTGATCGACAAGGCGCTGGAAAAAGGACCATGGATTCTCGGCGATCAGTTCACCGCCGCCGATATCCCGCTCGGAGCCGGATTGAATTTCGGTGTGAAAATGTTCGGCATGGTGCCGATGCGGCCGAACTTTGAGAGGTACATCGATCGCTGCACGGCGCGGCCGGCGTTTCAGCGCGCGACCGCGCTATCGTCGTAACGCGAATTCTTACGCCGTCATTCCGGGGCGTGCGCAGCACGAGCCCGGAATCCATAATCGCTGCTGCAAATGGGCTCGCCGCAGAAGCCGCAGAGCCACTTCTGCTATCTGACACATATCCGTTCCGGCTTATGGATTCCGGGCTCGCGCCGAGAGGCGCGCCCCGGAATGACGATTATTTTTACCGATGCTCCGCGTTCCTATTCCGCCGCCGCTTTGCCCGCCGTCTCATCAGCCCTGAGTGCGTCGGGATGCGGCATCGAGATCACGTTGTAACCAGAATCGACGTAGTGCACTTCTCCGGTGACGCCGCCCGAGAGATCGGACAGAAAATAAAGCGCGCTGCCGCCGAGTTCGTCCAGCGTGACACCGCGGCCGAGCGGCGAATGTTTTTGCTGAAACGCAA
>JAKFUP010000114.1 GCA_021732625.1 Hyphomicrobiales bacterium | reverse complement strand
AATGTCCGGTGCATCGGAAAACGACCGCGCGCTGATACGGCGCGAAAAACTCGGCCTGGTGTTTCAACAGTTCAATCTCATTCCAAGTATCAAGGTTGGCGACAACTTGTCGTTTCAGGCACGAATTGCCGGCAAGGTTGATGATGCATGGCTGAATGAGCTTGCCGCGCGGCTCGGGCTGACAGAGATGCTCGATCGCTACCCCGAGCAATTGTCTGGCGGTCAGCAGCAGCGCGTTGCGATCGGCCGCGCGCTCGCGATCAAGCCGTCTCTGGTGCTCGCTGACGAGCCGACCGGCAATCTTGATGAGGCCACCGCCGACGAAGTTGTGCGGCTCGCGCGCGAGCTGGTGATGCGCAGCGGCTGCGCGCTGTTGATGGTCACCCACAGCACGCGGCTCGCAGGGCTCCTCGATCGCCGCGTGCATCTGACCGCCGGGCATCTGACATGACCGGTGCGCTCTGGATCATGCGGGTGTTGCTGAGCCACTGGATGCGGCATCGCATGCAGCTCGCGACATTGCTGATTGGCCTGATGTCGGCGACGGCGCTGTGGAGCGGCGTGCAGGCGATCAATCAGCAGGCGCGCACCAGTTACGATCGCGCGGCCTCCGCATTTGGCGGCGGCAACGCTGCGATGCTGGTGCCGAGCGACGATATCACTGTGCCACAAACGCTGTTCGCGGCGCTGCGCCGTGCAGGCTGGTTGGTCTCGCCGGTGCTGGAAGGCCGGGTGCGGATCGGCGAGCGCAGCGTGCGCGTGATCGGGGTTGAACCGCTCAGTCTGCCGCGCGATGCCGGACCTGCGCCAAATTTGTCGGATGCAAAGCTGCTGCAAGGCTTTCTGTCGCCAGCGGGGCAAACGCTGGTTGCGCCGCAGACAGCGGCAGACTCCGGCTGGCGCGCAGATCAGGCGCTCACCGCTGAATCCGGCGAGCGCCTGCCGCCGCTGCAACTCGCACCCGATCTGCTGCCCGATACGCTTGTGGTCGATATCGGCTGGGCGCAGAAGATTTTGCGTCAGCCCGATCGCATCTCGCGATTTCTGATCGATCCGGCATCCGGTGGCGCGCAGTTGCCGCTGGCGCAGGTTGCTGGTTCGCAGCTACGGCTGGTCGAGGCTGGCAGCGAAAGCGACCTGCAACGGCTGACGGCGAGCTTTCATCTCAATCTGACGGCATTCGGCTTGCTTTCGTTTCTGGTTGGCTTGTTTATCGTGCATTCGGCGATCGGGCTCGCCTTCGAGCAACGCCTGCCGATGTTGCGCACGCTGCGCGCCTGCGGCGTATCCGCGTCAAGGCTCGTGTCCGTGCTGCTCGCGGAACTCGTTGTGCTTGCACTGATCGCGGGCGTCGCGGGCCTTGTCTGCGGCTATCTCATCGCATCCGCGTTGTTGCCGGATGTCGCGGCGAGCCTGCGCGGGCTCTATGGCGCGGCGGTGCCGGGGCAGCTTGTGATTCAGCCGCAATGGTGGATTGCTGGTCTTGCGATGTGCGTGGCGGGTTCGCTGATCGCGGCTGCGGGCGCGCTGGTGCGGGTGTTGCGATTGCCGCTGCTGGTTTCGGCGCAACCCTATGCGTGGCAATTGTCGCAGCATCGCTGGCTGATCGGGCAGGCGATGCTTGCTGGCGCGGTATTGATCGCGGCACTTGCCGCGTTCTGGTTCGGCACCAGTCTGATCGCCGCATTTGCTGTGCTCGCAGGCGCTTTGCTTGGCGCCGCGCTGCTGTTGCCTGTTCTACTGAATGTAATTCTGCGTACCGGCGAAGCGATGTCGCGCGGCCCGGTGACGCTGTGGGCCTGGGCTGACAGCCGCCAGCAACTCTCCGGCCTGTCGCTGGCTCTGATGGCTTTGCTGCTGGCGCTGGCGGTGAATGTCGGCGTTGGCACTATGGTTGGCAGCTTCAGCAAGACGTTTTTGCGCTGGCTCGACGGACGGCTTGCGGCGGATGTTTATCTCGTCGTGCCGAATCCCAACCAGGCAGCCGAGATCGAGGCATGGCTGCGGCAGCGCCGGGATATCGATGCGGTGCTTCCTGCCGCGCGCGCCGATATCAGGATTGGTGGCGAGCCGGTCGAACTGTTTGGTCTCGCCGATCATGCGACCTACCGCGATCTGTGGCCGCTGCTTGAATCGCTGACGAATGTCTGGGACGGCGTGCGCGATGGCCGCGCCGTGCTGGTCAGCGAACAATTGGGCCGCAGGCTTAACTTGCGTCTCGGCGATACGGTGCGAATGGTGACGCCATCGGGCGACTGGGCTGTCGAGGTCGGCGGGATTTATGCGGACTACGGCAATCCGAAAGGCCAGATCACGGTCAACACCGAGCAACTGCTGCGGCGGTTTCCCGCCGCCGGGCGAACCCGGTTCGGGTTGCATGTAAAGCCCGCCGCGATCCCCGGATTGATGAAAGAGATCGAGACAGCGTTCAGCCTCGGCCGCCGCGATATTGCCGATCAGGCGACGGTCAAAGCCGAGTCGCAGCGCATCTTCAACCGCACGTTCGCGGTGACGTCGGTGCTGAATGCATTCACACTTGGCGTTGCGGGTGTGGCGCTGCTCACCAGCCTGCTGACGCTCGGCCAGTCGCGCCTGCCGCAGCTAGCGCCGCTATGGGCGCTCGGTCTCACGCGCCGCCGTCTCGCCGTGCTGGAGTTGCTGAAGACCATGCTGCTGGCATTGCTGACGGCGCTCTTGGCGTTGCCGCTTGGTATCGGCGTGGCGTGGTGTCTGATCGAGGTGGTGAACGTGAAAGCGTTCGGCTGGCGTCTGCCGCTCGAGATTTTTCCCGCTCAGCTTGTGCGGCTGTTGCTGGTCGCGATGGCGGCCGCCTTCGTTGCAACCTTGATGCCGATGCTGAAGCTCGGGCGAATGCGGCCGGTCACACTCCTGAAGGTGTTCGCCAATGAGCGCTAGGGCTCTCGCATGCGCATTGACAATGCTCGCGGCGCTGTTCGCCGGGCTCGCGTCGTCGCTCGGGCAGGGCTTCTCAGGCCTGGGCGCCGATCCGGGCGGCTTCGCGCCGGTGGTGCGTGGCCGGGCGCTGACATTCCCGGCCGATCATGGCGCGCATCCCGAACATCGCATCGAATGGTGGTATCTCACCGCCAATCTCAAGGACGCGCAGGGCGCGAGCTACGGCGTGCAATGGACGCTGTTTCGTCAAGCCGCGATGCCGGGCGCGCAGGGCGAAGGCTGGTCGACGCAACAGCTCTGGATGGGCCACGCGGCGCTCACCAGCGCGGGTACGCATCGCTTTGCGGAGAAATTTGCCCGTGGCGGCGTCGGGCAGGCCGGCGTGGAGATGAAGCCGTTCAACGCTTTCATCGACGACTGGCAGATGAAGGCGTTCTCGGAGGATGCATCGGCGTTCGCACCGATCGAACTGACAGCGTCGGGAAAGGATTTCGCTTATCGTCTGCGGCTCGACAGCGATCGGCCCGTCGTGCTGCAAGGCGATGCCGGTTACAGCATCAAATCTGATCGC
The DNA here is from genome assembly GCA_021732625.1 of Hyphomicrobiales bacterium. Classification (GTDB taxonomy): domain Bacteria; phylum Pseudomonadota; class Alphaproteobacteria; order Rhizobiales; family Xanthobacteraceae; genus SG-bin9. Next base: position 10,362 of record JAKFUP010000114.1, on the reverse strand, counting down.
GGACAGGCGTCGTATTATTACAGCCAGCCGTATCTCAAGGTAACCGGGACGCTGATGGTCGATGGCAAGACCATCGAGGTGACGGGGCAGGGCTGGATCGACCGCGAATGGAGCAGCCAGCCGCTGGCCTCCGATCAGACCGGGTGGGACTGGTTCTCATTGCATCTGGACTCGGGCGAGAAGCTGATGCTGTTCCGGCTGCGCCATGCGGATGGGAAAAACTTCTATGCCGGAAACTGGATCGGGACCGACGGCAAGTCCGAGCCGATTGCCGCGGACGCCATTGCGATGACGCCGCTGGGTACGACGCAGGTGGCGGGCCGCTCGATCCCGACGGCCTGGCGAATCGAAATCCCTTCCCGGGCGTTGAATATTGAAAGCAAGCCGCTCAATCCACAAAGCTGGATGGACACGCGGTTTCAGTATTGGGAAGGTCCGGTTACAGTCAAAGGCACCCAAAACGGAATCGGCTATCTTGAGATGACCGGCTATTGAGGCGTTCATCGAGGTGGCCCAATGGCAAGTCGTTTCAGAGTATGCCGTTTCAGGCTATAAGAATGTCGGTTTGCTCGTGCCCTTTTTACTCATGCGTTTTCGCTCAAGTGTTTCGCGTGCCATGCCGTTGATTATTTTTGTCTTGCAGTATTGTGACCGTATTGCTCGCGCGCCGCATGCGGGGCGGGTCCGGTTTGCTGTCGGTTCTGTGGGCCTTGCGCTTTGGCCGGGCTCTGCGATCGCGCAGGAGCGCCTGTCGGCGCTCGCGGCGTCGGTGGGGATCCAGACCTTCGTGATCGGCGTGCTTTGTTTCCTGGTTGGATTCGGGATCGCGACGTTTTCGATGCGCCGCAAGGTCCGTCCGCTTGCCGCGGATGCGACCCGCGAGGCGAGCCTGCGGTTGCTGGCCGAGCAGCGTCAGGCCGAGGCGCAGGAGGATTATCAGAAGCTGTTCGAGGGATCGGTTGACGGCATTTACGTCACGACGCCGCAGGGCGATATCCTCAACGCCAATCCCGCGCTGGCGCGGATCATGGGTTACGACACGCCGCAACAACTGATCGCCGGCGTCAAGGACGTTGCCAGCGCCATTTATGTCGATCCGGCCGCGCGCGCAGAATACGAGATGCGGATGAAGCGCGACGGCTTCGTGCGTGAGTACGAATATCAGGTGCGCCAGCGCAACGGCACGATCCTGTGGTTGTCGGACAGCGCCGGCGTGGTGCGCGACGATGCCGGCAAGCCCGTGCGTTATGAAGGCGTGGTGCGCGATATTACCCATCAAAAGGAAGCTGATTCCGCACTCGACGAAACCCGTCATCGCCTGCAGCAGGTGATCGACACGGTCCCGGCCGTTATCAACGTCAAGGATTCCCGGCTCCGTTACGTTCTGATGAATCGTTACATGGCGACGATCTTCGGCATCGAACCGCACGAAGCGATCGGCAAGACCACGGCCGAGTTGATGTCGCGCTACGGTGCCCAGAAAACCGATTCGCACGACAATCGCGTGCTGGCGAGTCGCAGTGAGACAGGATTCTACGAGGAGGACTACATCGATATCACCGGTGCCAGGCGCTCATGGATGGTCAATAAGCTGCCTGCCCTGGCGGCGGATGGCTCGGTGAATAATATTTTTACGGTTGCGCTCGACATTTCCGATCGCAAGCGGATTGAAGGCGAAATGCGAGATGCCCGCGACGCGTCCGAGGAGGCGCTGATCAATCTGCGCGAAACCCAGAATTCCCTGATTGAGGCGGAAAAGCTCGCAGCGCTTGGCCGTCTCGTTGCTGGCGTGGCGCACGAGGTCAACAATCCCGTCGGCATCAGCCTGACGGTGGCATCCTCGCTCGAACGCCGCAGCCGGCTGTTCGCGGAAGAAGTGGCGCGGGGGGATCTTCGCCGTACAAGTCTCAACGACTTCGTCAAGGCATCCTCGGAAGCCAGCGAGCAGCTCGTTACCAATCTCAACCGCGCCGCCGAACTGATTCAGTCGTTCAAGCAGGTCGCGGCCGACCGCAACTATTCGGACCGACGCACCTTCGACATGCGCGATCTGACCGAGCAGCTCATCACCAGCCTGCGGCCCGGCATCGGCAAGCACAACGTCAAGGTGCTGATGGATTGCGAGCCTGATCTGACCATGTCCAGTTACCCCGGTCCGTATGGTCAGGTGCTTACCAATCTGTTCGTCAACGCTATCACCCATGCGTTTCCCGATCATTCGCCGGGCGAGATCGATATCAAGGTTCGCCGTGTCGGCGAAACCCAGGTCGAACTGCTGTTTTCCGACAACGGCTGTGGCATGACGCCGGAGGTACGACGTCAGGCGTTCGATCCGTTCTTCACCACGCGCCGCGATCAGGGCGGGACCGGTCTCGGCCTGCATATCGTCTACAACCTCGTCACCAATCGCCTCGGCGGGCGCATCAGCATGCGCTCGGAAGCCGGCAAGGGCACACACGTCCAGATCGTGCTGCCGAAGGTCGCTCCGCTGGAGCAAGCCGCCGAATAGCGGTCTCGCACGCTGTTGCCTTGGTGCCGCCGGTCTGATGATCTGGCTGCACAAGAACAGAACCGGGAGAGAAATATCATGCGCGTGCTGCAACCGGCCGACTGGTCGAAACCTCGCGGATTTGCCCACGGCTTTGAATTCGACGCGCCGGGCCGCTGGGTCGTACTTGCCGGCCAGACCGGCGGCGACGAGAGTGGCAACTATGCCGACGATATGGGCGCGCAGGTTGGCACTGCGCTGAAACGCATCGGCAAACTGCTGAAGGAAGCGGGCGCGGGACCGGAGCATATCGTGCGGTTGAATTGGTACATCACCGACAAGGCGGCCTATGAGGCGGCGGGTGCTGGCATCGGCGCGGCATGGAAAGAAACGCTCGGCCGCAATTTTCCGCCAGCGACGCTGCTGTATATCTCGGGCCTCGTGGATGACCGCGCCAAAGTCGAGATCGAAGTCACGGCCTTTGTTCCGAACGCCTGAGATGGTGGATATCCGACGCCGATGAATGCTGCGTCCGTCCCGATCATCGACGCGGTAACCGTCGCGCAACTTCTCGATTATCCGAGTTTGGTGACGGCATTGCGCCGCGCCTTCGTTGCGCCGCCGATCGTGCCGCTGCGACACTCGATTGCGTTTCCGCAAACGCCGACATCGCATGCGGGGACGCTTCTGGTGATGCCTGCGGTGCAGCCGGGCAGCTTGATGGCTGTGAAGCTGGTCAGCATTCATCCCGGGCATGCGGGTCGCGAGGGCGGAGCGCTGCGCTCGACCTATCTGGCGCTGGATGCGGCCAGCGGTGACGTTCGCGGCATGATCGACGGTCACGCGCTGACCGTACGGCGCACGGCGGCAACGTCCGTGCTGGCGGCAATGGAGCTGGCGCGGCCTGATCCGGACGTGCTGCTGATCGTTGGTTCCGGCGAAATCGCGCATGCGCTGGCGGACGCCTACATCGAGATGATCAAACCGCGCCTGATCCGGATCTGGAGTCGCCGCGAGCAACAGGCAGGGCGCTTCGCTGCCGAACTCGTGGCGCGGGGTGTCGCCGCCGAACCGGTTTTTGACCTGCGTAAGGCGGTACCAAACGCCGATATCATCACGACGGCGACGCTGTCTGAAGTGCCATTGGTTCTTGGCGCGGACGTGCGTGAGGGGACCCATGTGGATCTGGTCGGCGGGTTTCGCCCCGAGATGCGGGAATCCGATGATGATCTGATTGCGCGGGCGCGTGTGATCGTCGATGTCGAGACCACACGGAAGGAGGCGGGCGATATCGCTTCGCCGCTGGCAGCGGGTCGCGTCACGGCGTCTTCCATCGCCACGCTTGCGGATGTCCTCGAACGCCGCAGACCCGGGCGTGTCTTGTCAACCGATGTCACGGTATTCAAATCCGCAGGCCATGCGCTGGAAGACATGGCTGCAGCCGAGCTGGTATTCGCGCGGCACGCGAGCCCGCATTCAGCATAAGTACAGGTTCCGGGGTGCATTGCAGGTATGGGCGATGCTGCGTTGACCTGTCGCATGCGACGACAGACAGCTTCGCCATAAGCTGCCACTGGGGATGAGGATCAGGGACGTGAGACCGCTTGTTGCCGCTCTGGCAGTTCTCGGAATGCTGATGCTGTTACCGGCCGCCGCCGAGGCGCGCGAACATCGATGGTGCGCCTTCATGAAAAAGGGCACCCGGATCTGTGCCTATGACAAGTTTTCCAGATGCATGAACTCGCCCGGCCGCGCCACCTGCTCGCGCAATCCGCGTTACAGCACCAGCGCGCGCTGATCGCTCACGCCGCCAGTTCGTACGCGCTTTGAATCTCGGTGACGATATCGGCGGTCTCGAAGATCGCCTCGGCCGGAACCCTCTCCAGACTAACCGTCCAGTTGGTGCCGTGGGCATTGCGCGGCATGCCCAACACCTCGAGTTGCACATTGCGGCACAGCGGGTGGTTCCACAGCACGGTCAGGAGCCGCATCTCGATCTCATCGCGGGTGGCGGGAGTGCGCAGGCTTTGGGCGTGATGCATGTGACATCCTCGATGCGTCGCTGCTGTCCAGCCTCCAATCTCGGACACTTATGGTTATCGAAGTCTTAACGGCGGGGTTCCGCCCGGCGGCGCTGCCGGGAAGTAACGAATTGGCAAGCAATCGTGGTTACCAATTCATGAACCAATCCGAGGGCACCGGCCGTGAGCGAACCGACATCTTCCAACATTGAACCGTCATCACAAGGCGCGGGTTCCGGATCGGGAACCAGCCTGGCGGTGTGGGCACCCTCCGCTGAAAAGGGCTTGGCCGGGGATACGATTTCGAGCGAGCCGATCGCCTCCGCGAGGAGCGGCTTTAAACGCGGCCGTAACAAGATTGCAGCCATTGCCCTGATTGCAGCCGGTATCGGCGCTGTCGGCGGCGCATTGGCGAGCGAAGGCGTGCGGTTCTGGCTGTCGCCGGGTGGCGACGCGACAGCAGCCATGGCGCAGGACGTCAATCTGCTGAAAGATGCGCTTCATCGCGTGAGGGGTGAAGTCGCGTCGCTCAAGACCACTGCCGATCAGGTTGCGAAAGCGAGTACGCAAGCTGTCAAGATCGGCGATCGTCTCGACCGCATTGAGAAGGCGCAGGCCGAACCCGCCGCGAAAATCGCGAAACTGTCCGAGGCTGTCGACAAGCTCAAGGCCCAACCGTCGCCGGACGTGACTGGTTCGATTCCTGAACCCAGGCCGGAACCGAAGAAGCCGCCGATCCTCGATGGCTGGGCGCTGCGCGACATCCAGAACGGCATCGCGCTGGTTCAGGGACCGCAGGGATTGTTCGATGTCGAGCCCGGCGACCCGCTGCCGGGCCTCAATCGCGTCGAAGCGATCCGCCGCGAAGGCGGCCGATGGGTGGTTGTGACCAAGAAGGGTCTGATCGTCGCGCGCTAGGGCATCGCAGTGACAGATTTCTGACAGGCTTTTGGCCTATTCTACATCTTCGCCAAAATGCCTATGCCTTCGATCTCGACAATGTGCGCCAATCGCGGCACGTTGATCCCATGAGCAAGCGTTCCGATACGGGTTTGAAAAGCATCGGGCTTTTGCTGCTGGCGCTGGCGCTGGCGGGCGTTGTGATCGCTGCGGGACCGGTCGTCGTCGCGCCCGGACAGGTCTCCGCATCGGACTGGTTGTTGTTCTCCGGACCGCTGCTTGCGGTCACCGTCGCGATCGCTGCTGCCTATCTCGGCTGGCGTGGCTATCTGGAGCGCCGGGATTCTGAGCGCCACCGCATAGGGCAGCAACAGGACGCGGCCTTCGCAATCGTCAAGACCGGGATTGGAAAATTTCTCGATGCCATCGAGGCAATCTGGTGGGGCATCGACCGCACGCTGGACCCGACGGGCAATCCGTCGCTCGACAGCGCGCGGCGTGGATTCACGGCCGACAGTTTCAACACTCTGCCTGACGCCGAAGGCATCGAAGAAATCCGAATCGTCGCGGCGCGGCTCGATCCGTTGCGGCAACATCGTGTGCTGTCGGTGGTGTCGCTGCTGGAGCAGGTCTACTACTTGCGCCGCCGGTTGCTGGGGCGGCCTCCGCTCGCCACGCCGCCGGAGCAATGGCAATTGCAGATGTTTGAACTCTGCCGCATTCACTTTTCTCACATCGGCGATTATGTAGGTAAACTCGATCCGCAATTCGCGGCGCGATTCCAGGATCGCGTGCAGATGTGCGCGAAGAATCCGGATATGTCCGGCCAGATCACAAAAGCCAAAGCGAGCTGGGTGATGGAAGAAGGGCAGATTCTCCGGACCAAGCCACCAGCCTTGTCCTGAGCCTTTCTCTATCTGGGTCCGATGCTGCTGCCGGTCACTGTCAGCGCAAAGCCATGTCGTGCTTGACGTTTCGGTTGCGAGCCCGTGTTATGCGCGCCTGCTTGCACAAGACCCCGGAGAGGGATCGATGCCTACGCGCGAACGTGTTCAGGAATTTATCGCCACCGTTGAGAGCGGCGATCATGTCGGCGCCATCGAGCGCTTCTACACCGAAGACGCCAGCATGCAGGAAAACAGCGCGATGCCACGCATGGGCCGTGCCCTGCTTGCCGAATTCGAGAAGAGCGCGCTGGCTCGCTTGAAGCAGATGAAAACCCGCAAGGTCAAAACCTGGCTGCTTGATGGTGACCACGTTGTCATCAACTGGGTGTTCGAGATGACCGGTCATAACGGTCATATTCGGATTCTCGATGAACTCGCCTTGCAGGAATGGAATGGCGACCGCATCCAGCACGAGCGTTTCTATTACGATTCGGCGCGGCTGAAGCAGCACGTGGCCTGAGCGGAGCCGGAACACCATGGATGGGTCGCCTTTAAGGCCGCCGGTCGACGAATCGTCGATCCGCTATCCGGGCTGGCGCGCGGTGATCGTCTGCTTTCTGCTGGCGACGTTCGCGTGGGCTTATGCGTTCTACGGCCAGAGCGTCTACCTCGCGGAATTCCAGCGGCTTTACGGCTGGCCGGCGTCGTTGGTCGCAACCGCGACATCGGCCTTCTATCTGGTCGGCGCGTTGCTGGTGGTGTTCGTCAGCGATGCCATCCGTATCGTCGGCTTGCGTGCCTGCCTGCTCATTGGTGTCGGCTTCATGGCTTTAGCGACGGTTGCGCTCGGATGGGTGACATCGCCGTTGCAACTTTATCTGGCCTACGCGCTGCTCTCGATCGGCTGGGCCGGGATGAGTCTCGGTGCAATCACCAATACACTCGGAATGTATTTTTCAACGCGGCGCGGGCTTGCGATCAGCCTCGCGTTGAACGGGGCGAGTATCGGCGGCGTTATTGGCGTGCCGCTGCTGGTGATCGCGGTGCAGGCCCACGGCTTTTCCGCGACGATGACGGCTGCCTCGGTGATCCTGCTGCTGGTAATGGTGCCCGCGATTCTGTTCGGCATCGGCAAACCGCCGCCACGCCCGTCCGATACTGCGTCCGGTATGCCGGCGCAATCGGCGACCGCGATTCGCGCCGCCGCGTTTCGCAGCCTGCCGTTCTGGACCATCTCAATTCCGTTTGCCTTTGTGCTGTTCTCGCAGGTCGGCTTTATCGTTCACCAGATCTCTTTCATGGATCCGCTGATCGGCCGCGAACGCGCAGCGATCGCGGTGTCGCTGATGACACTGATGGCGGTGGTTGGCCGGGTAGGGCTGGGTTTCTTCATCGACCGGATCGATCAGCGCAAAGCGTCGTCAGCGCTATTTCTCAGCCAGGCTGCGGCGCTGGTGGTGATGATCAATTTCCACGGCGATGTCGCGCTGCTTGTCGGGAGCGCGGTGTTCGGGTTGACGGTCGGAAATGCCATCACCTTGCCGGCGCTGATCATCCAGCGTGATTTCGACACGCGCTCGTTCGGTGTGCTGGTCAGCCTCGTGACCGCGATCAATCAGGTCACTTATGCTTTTGCTCCCGGCCTGATCGGTTTGTTGCGCGATCTGACGGGCAATTATGGCGCGGCGTTTTATCTCAACGTAGCGCTGGAGATTGCGGCTGCCGTCATTGTGTTGATCAAGGGCCGTGCCGAATTGCCCGAAGCGCGCTGACGATCAAGCCAGCGCTGGTTCGCGCAGCAGATTGTCGAGATCGAGCCGATGGGTGAACATGCGGATGCCGCCCTCGGCATCTTGCGGCCACTGCTCGCGTGGCTTGTCCCAATACAGCTCGACGCCGTTCTCGTCCGGGTCGCGCAGATAGAGCGCTTCGCTGACGCCATGGTCGCTGGCGCCATCGAGTTTGATACCTGCGGCCATGACGCGGCGGAGTGCATCGGCCAGTGCGGTGCGAGTCGGATAGACGATCGCAGTGTGGAACAGCCCGGTCGTGCCCGCTGCGGGCGGCGAGCCGCCTTTGCTCTCCCAGGTGTTGAGGCCGATGTGATGGTGATAATCGCCCGCAGCGATGAATGCGACCTCGTCGCCGCGGCGGATGATGATCTTGAAGCCGAGCACGCCGTGATAGAAGCGGAGTGCGCGATCAATGTTCGCGACTTTGAGATGGACGTGGCCAATCCGCGCGCCTGCGCTGATCGGCTGATGGTCTGGACCGGATGTGTTGCTCATGACGGTTTATCTAGGGGCTGTATTCGGTTGCACCAGCCTCGTTTTGTGTCATGGCCGGGCGTGTCCCGGCCATCCACGTCTTTGCTCGTTACCAAGACGTGGATGCCCGGCACGGGGCCGGGCATGACAGCAGAAGTCTTGTCTAAGGTAATAAATCCGAGACCTGATCATCAGGTAACCCGAATTCGTAGGTGTTCAGCGTCATCGACACCATGGTGTAATAGCCGCACAGCCCGATCACCTCGACAAGGCTGCGCTCGCCGATCAGCTTCAACGCCTCATCATAAAGCGGCTGTGATACGCATTTGGCTTCATGCAGCGAGCGGCTGACTTCGTAGATCACCTTTGCTTTGGGGTCGGTGAAGGTGGGGACTTTGCGGGCGTTAATGTCATCGATGATTTTCGGGTCGAGGCCGCCCTCGAGCGCCATCTTCTTGTGGGCGTACCACTCGAACTTGGCGCTCCAGTGCCGCGCGGTAACGAGAATCGCCAGCTCCGACAGCGCCGGCGGCATCGAGGTGTCGTAGCGGAGGAATGCGCCGAGCCGGGTGGCGTGCCGCGCCATGTCCGGGCTGGCCAGCCACGCGAACATCGGCTCCGGCGGCTTGCCGCGCTTGCTTGCGATCGACTCGTCGTAGACTTCCCTCTGTGCGGCGGTCATTTCGCCGGGCGAAAGAAATTTGATACGCATGCCTCACTCCCTTGGGTTTTGTTTTGGCGGTCTACCGATGCACCGGATCGTGCGTCACGACAATGCCCGGCACGAGGCCGGGCATAATAGATTTCAAGCTATTGATTGGTTTCGTTATCTGATCGGCGGTGCGTATTGGATGCCGCCGGCGTTCCAGAGCTGATTGAGGCCGCGCGGAATCCCGAGCTTCGAGCCCTGACCGACATTGCGCTCGTAGACTTCGCCGTAGTTGCCGACATGGCGGATCACACGTGCGGCCCAATCCTTTGGCAGGCCGATGACTTCGCCGTATGCGCCTTCGGTACCGACGAGGCGCATCACGTCGGGCTTCTTCGATTTGAGAGCTTCATCGACGTTCGCCGAGGTGATGCCGAGTTCTTCGGCATTGATCATCGCGTAAAGCGTCCACTTGACGATCATCATCCAGTCATCGTCACGCTGCCGCACCACCGGCGCGAGCGGTTCTTTTGAAATCACGTCAGGCAGGATGGTACTCTGGCCCGGCTTGGCGAGGCGCAGGCGCAGCGCATAGAGCTGCGAGACGTCCGCGGTCAGCACGTCGCAATCGCCATTGTCGTAAGCCTTGACCACATCGTCGAGCTTGTCGAATTTCTTTTCCTCGAACTTCATGTTGTTGGTTTTGAAATAGTCGCCGAGATTGAGTTGCGTCGTCGTGCTGTTCTGGACGCAGACCTTGGCGCCATCGAGATCAAGCGCGGACTCGCTCTTGCGCGAGTCGCGAACCATGAAGCCTTGACCATCATAATAGGATACGGCGGGGAAGTAGAGATCGTAGGAGGTTTCGCGTGACATGCTCCACGTCGAGTTGCGCGACAGAATATCAACCTTGCGGCTTTGCAGTTCCTTGAAGCGCTCGTTGGCATCGAGCGGCATAAATTTAACTTTCTTCGGATCGTCGAAGATTGCCGCTGCGACGGCGCGGCAGAAATCGACATCGAAGCCGGTCCAGCTGCCCTTGTCGTCGGGGATCGAGAAACCGGGCAGGCCCTGGTTCACACCGCAAAGAACCTCGCCGCGCCCGATCGTGCGCTTCAGCGTCTTGGTGTCATAGCGCTCGTAGGTGATG
>JAKFUP010000217.1 GCA_021732625.1 Hyphomicrobiales bacterium | reverse complement strand
TCTCTCACCTCTCCCCGCTCGCGGGGAGAGGTGAGAGAAGAGGGCGCATCCGCGTATTCGATCACGGCGAGGCCTTCGGCGAGCTTCAGCGCGGTCTCGAACGATTCCGCCAGCCGCTGCGCCATATCCGGGCGCACCACGATGCGGTCCACCACCACGTCGATGTCGTGCGGGAATTTCTTGTCGAGCACTGGCGCGTCGGACAGTTCATGGAACGCGCCATCGACCTTGATGCGCTGAAAACCTTTCTTGAGATACTCGGCGAACTCCTTCCTGTACTCGCCCTTGCGGCCGCGCGCGATCGGCGCGAGCAGATAGAGCCGCGTGCCTTCCGGCAGCGCCAGCACGCGATCCACCATCTGCGACACGGTCTGGCTTTCGATCGGCAGACCCGTGGCCGGCGAATACGGCACGCCGACGCGCGCCCACAACAGGCGCATGTAGTCGTAGATCTCGGTGACGGTGCCGACCGTGGAGCGCGGGTTCTTCGAGGTGGTCTTTTGCTCGATGGAAATAGCAGGCGACAGGCCGTCGATCTGGTCGACGTCCGGCTTCTGCATCATTTCGAGGAATTGCCGCGCATAGGCCGAGAGCGACTCGACGTAGCGGCGCTGGCCTTCGGCATAGATGGTGTCGAACGCGAGCGAGGACTTGCCGGAGCCGGAGAGGCCGGTGAACACCACCAGCCTGTCGCGCGGGATTTCCAGATCGACATTCTTGAGATTGTGCTCGCGCGCACCGCGGATGGCGATGTTGCGCGAACCCGTGGCCGCATTCTGCTTGCGGCTCGCCTTGATGACTTCATCCATGAGTGCGTTCCGGAGTGCGCCAGAGCATTTTCAGGCAAAGTGTAGAGCGGTTTGCCGTCAGAAAATGCTCTTGAATAATATCTGCGCGTATTCTCATCGAAAAACCGGCTTCCACTTTTTCGGAATACGCGCTGCTTGAGAGGCCTCACTCTCCCGCCAGGAAGTGTCAGCATCTGTCAGCAGATGTCATGATCTATCCGGAACGTAGGCAGAACAGCGGCAGATTTCCAGTGCTTCGCCGCCTTCATCAACGGCTAGTTTGACATCCATAGCGCATAACGAAAAAGGCCGGCGAAATCGCCGGCCTTTCCGTAATCAGATAGCACTCAGATCAGCGTATGATCTCAGTACCTGGCGACAACCGGGCCACCCCAGCCGAAGCGATAGTTGATGCCGAGCTTCACAGTGTGCTCGTCGTTGGTGAAACGGCCAGCGACAGCCGGGCCGCCAACTACCGGAACCGCGGCGAAGTTGATGTTGCCGAAATCGTAGTACTGATATTCGACCTTGGCCGACCAGTTCGGAGCGAACATGTACTCGAGACCGGCGCCGACGGTGTAGCCGTCACGGCTCGTATTGCCGATCACGCCGATGTTGTTCGAACGATCCTGATAAGCGTAACCGCCCTTTACGTAGAGCAGGCCCGGACCCCAGGTGTAGCCGAGACGGCCGGTCGCTGAAGCAAGGCCGTTCTCGCGGAACAGGCCGTTGTTGCTGTTGGCAACTGCGCTGTACTGACCTTCGATACCGAGAACCCAGTTCGGAGCGAACTGATAGTCGGCACCGATCTGACCGCCGCCAAGGAAGCGGGCGTCGTTGCTGTTGGCACCGAACAGGTTGTTGTTGTTGCCGCTGAACGCAGCGCCGACGTGACCGCCGATATAGAAGCCGGTCCAGTTATAGATCGGAGCCGGCGGCGGCGGGGGAGCCTTCGTGTAAACGCGAGCGCCCAGGTCGGCAGCGAAAGCTGACGAGGACATTCCGAGCGCTGCGAGAGCGACGGTACCCAGCAGAAACTTCTTCATTCTAGTTCTCCAAGTTCGACCCGCTTCGTCGATCCGACCAGCGGTGTTCTTCTTCAGTAGCCGGCGCCCGAATGCACCATGATGAGCAGTACTATAGCGATTCCTGCGAGGAATACCGTCGCCGAAATGCAACAGTCGGCCGAGAAGTGTCGTAGTCTAAGTTAAGGATTTGTTTAGACTATTTTGGAACCCGTTGCATGATTCCACCACATCCCCGCCACACTTCAACGTTGTGCGGCCACATTTGTTCCTGAAAGTTTCAAAGTTCCACTTGAATGTTTATTTGACAGGAACAAATATAGAACGAAGGATGGCTTTCAATCCGTGTGGATAACCGGACGGGACGCCGTCGCGGGGACGCCGCCGGGTATAGGGTCAGCCGCAAGGACCGGCGGAAAGTCGTCCGGATTACAGTTTTGGTGGAGGACCGCAATGGCGGGCAGCGTGAACAAGGTCATTCTCATTGGCAATCTTGGCAAGGACCCGGAAGTCCGCCGGATGCAGAACGGCAATCCGGTCGTCAACCTGACGGTTGCGACGTCGGACACCTGGCGGGACAAGGCCACTGGCGAGCGCAAGGAAAAGACCGAGTGGCATCGTGTCGTGATCTTCAGCGAAGGTCTTGCAAAGGTCGCCGAGCAATACCTGAAGAAGGGCGCCAAGGTTTACATCGAGGGAGCTTTGCAGACGCGCAAATGGACCGACCAGAGCGGCGTCGAAAAGTATTCGACCGAAGTCGTGCTGCAAGGATTCAACTCGACACTGACAATGCTGGACGGCCGCAGCGGCGGTGGCAGCAGCATGTCTGACGATGGTGGAGGCGGTAGCGATTACGTTTCGAGCGGCAGTTCATCGTCGGGCGGCGGCGGTGGCCAGCGTCGCGCAGTTGCTGCTGGAGCCGGCGGTGGTGGCCGCGGCGGCGACATGGATGACGAAATTCCGTTCTAAGTTTTCATTGTTTGCATGTCTGCGCCTGCATGTTGCGGGGCAGGCGGCTGATCCAAATTCAGAAGCGCTCTTGCCGACGGCGAGGGCGTTTTTTGTTGCCGGCATTGTGCCGCCTAGCATCATCTGGAATGTATCTTGACAACGAAAAGATATAAGTAAATAATATTTACATTCGCAGTTACCTGCTGGTGGCCGACGTTTTGAGCCCGGAGGATCAAATGAGCCTTGCACCGTTGCTGAACGCGCCATTTGCGATCCAGCTGCATGCGTTCGCCGCGATGGGTGCATTCGCTCTTGGCATCCTTCAGTTTGTTGCGCCGAAAGGGACGCTGCCACACCGCACGGTGGGCTGGATCTGGGCTGGATTGATGCTGGTCGTTGCCATCAGTTCGTTCTGGATCACCGGCGACAGCGTCAGGCTGGCGGGGCCGTTCAGCCCGATCCACCTGCTGTCGATCCTGGTGCTCTTCATGCTTCCGGCAGCACTTCTGTTTGCGCACCGGCACAAGGTCAGCGCGCACAGCAAGACCATGACCGGGCTTTTCATTGGCGCGCTGATCATCGCGGGGCTTTTTACGTTCGTTCCCGGACGCATCATGCACACGGTCGCTTTCGGGTCCTGAATCGCGCCTGCAAACCCTTGGTATTGCAAGGGGAAAAAGCCTCTGAAAAAGGCCGTTTTGTTTGGTTTGTGACAGCGGATGCGCTATATGATTCTCAGCTGAATCACGCTGGATTTTACCTTGTCAGATCAAGACGACACCAAGCCGGGAGAGCCGCCGGCGCCTTCCGATATTCGGCCGGTTTCCATCACCGATGAGATGAAGCGCTCGTATCTCGATTACGCCATGAGCGTGATTGTAGCGCGCGCATTGCCTGATGCGCGCGACGGCCTCAAGCCGGTACATCGGCGCATTCTCTTCGCGATGTACGAGAACGGCTTCGAGTGGAACAAGCAGTATCGCAAGTCGGCCCGTACCGTCGGCGACGTGATCGGTAAGTATCATCCGCACGGCGATCAGTCGGTTTACGACGCGCTGGTTCGTATGGCGCAGGACTTCTCCATGCGTCTGCCGCTGATCGACGGGCAGGGCAACTTCGGCTCGGTCGACGGCGATCAAGCGGCGGCGATGCGTTACACGGAATCGCGCCTTGCCAAGGTCGCGCAGTCGCTGATCGACGATATCGACAAGGACACCGTCGACTATCAAGCGAACTACGACAATTCCGAGCGTGAACCCGCGGTTCTGCCGGCCAAGTTTCCGAACCTGCTGGTCAACGGCGCAGGCGGCATCGCGGTCGGCATGGCGACCAACATCCCGCCGCATAACCTCGGCGAAGTCATCGACGCCTGTATCGCGCTGATCGACAATCCGGCGCTCGGTATCGACGACCTGATCAACATCATTCCAGGTCCGGATTTTCCGACCGGCGGCATCATTCTCGGACGCCAGGGCATCCGCTCGGCCTATCATCTTGGCCGCGGCTCGATTGTGATGCGCGGCAAGGTCGAGATCGAAGCCATCCGCAAGGACCGCGAGGCGATCATCGTCTCGGAAATTCCGTATCAGGTGAACAAGGCCTCGATGGTCGAGCGCATCGCCGAGCTGGTGCGCGACAAGAAGATCGAAGGCATTTCGGATTTGCGCGACGAGTCCGATCGCGACGGCTATCGCGTCGTCATCGAGATCAAGCGCGATGCTGTTGCGGACGTGGTGCTGAACCAGCTCTATCGCTTCACGCCGCTACAATCGAGTTTCGGCGCCAACATGGTGGCGCTCGACGCCGGCCGTCCGCTGGTGATGAACCTGAAGGACTTGCTGACGATATTCGTGGCATTCCGCGAGCAGGTCGTCACCCGCCGCACCAAGTTCCTGCTCAACAAGGCGCGCGATCGGGCGCACATTTTGGTTGGCCTTGCGATTGCGGTCGCCAACATCGATGAGATTATTCGCGTCATCCGCACCTCGCCCGATCCGAACACCGCCCGCGACACCCTGATGTCGCGCGATTGGCCGGCCGCCGATGTGGCCAGCATGATCACGCTGATTGACGATCCGCGGCATCGTTTGGCTGAAAACAGCACCGCGCGGCTGTCGATGGAGCAGGCGAAGGCCATCCTCGATCTGCGCTTGCAGCGGCTGACCGCGCTGGGCCGCGAGGAAATCTCTGAAGAGTTGGACAAGCTTGCGGTCGAGATCGCCGACTATCTCGATATCCTGCGGTCGCGCGCGCGGGTGCAGTCGATCGTCAAGGGTGAACTCAGCGATGTGAAATCCGAGTTCGCCACGCCGCGCCGGACCGTCATCATCGAGCAGGAAGGCGAGGTCGAGGACGAAGACCTGATCCAGCGCGAGGACATGGTGGTGACCGTGTCGCACGCGGGCTACGTCAAGCGGGTGCCGCTGTCGGCCTATCGGGCGCAGCGCCGCGGCGGCAAGGGCCGCTCCGGCATGCAGACCCGCGACGAGGATTTCGTCTCGCGGCTGTTTGTCGCCTCGACGCATACGCCGGTGCTGTTCTTCTCCTCGCGCGGCCAGGTCTACAAGGAAAAGGTCTGGCGGCTGCCAATGGCCGCGCCGAACGCGCGCGGCAAGGCGCTGATCAATATCCTGCCGCTGGAGCAGGGCGAGCGCATCACCACCATCATGCCGCTGCCGGAGGATGAAACCACCTGGAGCGAGCTTGATGTGATGTTCGCCACTACCGGGGGTAACGTCAGGCGCAACAAGCTGTCCGATTTCGTCGATGTGCGCCGGTCCGGCATCATCGCCATGAAGCTCGATGACGGTGAGGCGATCGTCGATGTGCAGATCTGCACGGAACGCGACGACGTGCTGCTGACCGCCGCTGGCGGGCAATGTATCCGCTTTGCCGTGACCGACGTGCGCGTGTTCCAGGGCCGCACCTCGATGGGCGTGCGCGGCATCGCATTGCCCACCGACGACAAGGTGATCTCGCTCTCGATCCTGCGCCATGTCGATGCAACGTCGGACGAGCGCACCGCTTATCTGAAAATGCGCCGGGCGGTATCAGGTGAGAGCGAGACGGAAATGACGGCTGAAGGCGATGGCGAGGAGGCCTCAACCTCGATCCAGCTCGGCCAAGAGCGCTATGCCGAAATGTCCGCGCTGGAGCAGGTGGTGTTGACCGTCTCGGTCAACGGCTACGGCAAGCGAACCTCGTCGTTCGAGTACCGCACCACGGGCCGCGGCGGCAAAGGCATCGTTGCGATGTCGGTCAACAACCGCAACGGCAAGCTGGTGGCGTCGTTCCCGGTCGAGAACCCGGATCAGATCATGCTGGTGACCGACGCCGGGCAATTGATCCGCTGCCCGGTTGAGGACATCCGCATTGCCGGACGTTCCACGCAGGGCGTCATCGTGTTCGATACCGCCGATGACGAGCACGTGGTGTCGGTCGAGCACCTGACTGAAGAAGCCGAGAGCGGTAACGGGAACTGAGCCTGCGACAAACGCGCGCAGGATCCTCAATTTTGCTCACTCACAAAGAAAAAAAGCCGCGGGGGGCATCCCTGCGGCCTTGGACTTGGAGCAAACTTGAGGTTTTGCAGTCTTGGAAGGTAACCAGAAACCGAATTAGCGGGTCGTTGTTACGATTCGCGCCTCAGTCATTACGACAGTCTTGCTCACGGCGTTACGCAGGCACGAGGCTTCGAAATTGGGCCAGGCCTGCTGCGAGCAATCCTTGCCGATCGCGCGAATGTCGAGGCGGTCCGACTTGCTCATGGCGACCGGCACGCTCGCTTCGACCTGCGGTGCAAAGCCCGGCAGAACGGTCAGCGCGGCGGCGATGAAAGCGGCGATCGCGATTGCTGAAAGAGCCTTGATCATGTTGGTCCCCTGTCTTCTGGCGCCGGTGGTTACCGACTTAGTCATCGACCTGGCCGTTCGGCCCGTTGTCACCCTGTTGACGAGGGGTTTAGGCCCCGCCCGTTTCAGGGTGTCTGCGTCGCCCGGGAATATGGTTTCGTCGGGCACCTGAATTGTTTCGTGGCAAGCTCCGGGACGAAACATTCCGCCTTCTGACAGCGCCCGTCCCGAGGCCGCTTGGCCAGTAGACGCGGAAGGGCGGCTTCGGGTTCGAAATCGGCCATTAAATAAATCGCGTATTTTGAAGGATTTAGCCGGAACCTTTGACCAGCGGTCGATATTTGGGCCGCTTGCGGGACGGTTTCCGGCAAGGTAGACGAAGCCATGCCGCGTATTGCCCTTTATCCGGGGTCGTTCGACCCCGTGACCAACGGCCACCTCGATGTGGTGCGCCAGGCCGTCAGCCTCGTCGATCGCATCGTGGTTGCGATCGGAATCCATCCCGGCAAGAAGCCGCTGTTCTCGACGGAAGAACGCCTCGAGATGGTGCAAGAGGTTTTTGCGCCGGTCGCCGCGAAAGCCAATTGCGCGCTGGACTGCATCACCTTCGACGATCTCACCGTGACGGCGGCGCAACGCGTCGGAGCGAACGTCTTGATACGAGGTCTGCGCGACGGCACCGATCTCGATTACGAAATGCAGATCGCCGGCATGAACGAGACCATGGCACCGGACGTGCGCACGATCTTCCTGCCCGCGTCGGCAATTGTTCGCCCGATCACTGCCACACTGGTGCGGCAGATCGCTGGCATGGGCGGCGACGTCTCGAATTTCGTGCCGAAAGCGGTCGCCGCACGCCTCACGTCAAAGTTCGCGAAGTAATCCTCAAGACCAATGCGCACTGTGGTGCGCTCACCTCACTGGAGCCGTCATGATCCGTATTCTCGCTGTCATCGCCGCATTGCTGTCGGCCGCGCCCGCAATGGCGCAAGCGCCGCTCCCCGCCAGCCTCGACAAGGCCAATGCGATTGTCGTCGACACCACCAAGGGCCGCATCGTGTTCAAGCTGCGCAACGATATCGCGCCCAAGCATGCCGAGCGGATCAAGCAGCTTGCGCGTGACGGCTACTACAACAACGTGCCGTTTCATCGCGTGATCGACGGCTTCATGGCGCAAACCGGCGACGGCAAGAATTTCAACGGCACCGGCGGCTCGAAGTATCCGAACGTGGCCGCCGAATTCTCCAACGTGCCGTTCAAGCGCGGTATTGTCGGCATGGCGCGCGCGGGCGATCCGAATTCCGCCAATTCGCAGTTCTTCTTCATGTTCGCTGAAGGCTCGTTCCTTAACGGCAAGTACACAGTCGTTGGCGAAGTGGTGCAGGGCATGGACGTGGTCGACAAGATCAAGCGCGGCGAGCCGGTCGCCGATCCCGACAAGATGGTGAAGGTCCAGGTCGCCGCGGATATCAAGTGACTCGCATCAGGTGAATTGCATCAAGTGAGAGCGGGATGTGGCGAGCGATCCAGGCGGGTTTGCTTGCTGCATTCCTGATCGCTGCAATGGACGCCGTAGCCGAGGAAAAGATCAGCACGGTTCCGCAAATCATCAATCGGCTGAAGGCATGCTTCAAGCCGCCACGTCTACCGCGCGATCATCCGGGAATGCAGATCGGATTTCTGGTGAGCTTCACGAAAACGGGCGACATCTTCGGCAAACCGAAGATCACTTATGAAAGCGAGTACGCCAGCGATAACGACCGGTTGCTATACCGAACCGCGCTGGTGGAAGCGTTACAACGCTGCACGCCGATGCCATTTACCGACGGACTGGGCGATGCCGTCGCGGGACGGCCGCTGCGGATGACAATCGATAACCGGCGAACCAAATCAACCTGAGACAAATCAACCTGAGAGACGGGAGAACTTGCTATGGCCGAGAACGAAAACACCCTGATCCTTGAAACCACGCAAGGACCGGTCACGATCGAAATGCGTCCGGATCTGGCGCCGGGCCACGTCGCCCGCATCAAGGAACTGGTGCGCGAGGGTTTTTACGACGGCATCGTGTTCCATCGCGTGATCGAGGGCTTCATGGCGCAGACCGGCTGTCCGCAGGGCACCGGCACCGGCGGTTCGGGCCAGAAGCTGAAGGCCGAGTTCAACAAGGAGCCGCATGTGCGCGGCACCACCTCGATGGCGCGTGCAGCCAGTCCCGATTCCGGCGACAGCCAGTTCTTCATCTGCTTCGACGACGCAGGCTTCCTCAACGGCCAGTACACGGTGTGGGGCAAGGTGACGGCGGGCATGGATAACGTCGACAAGATCAAGCGCGGCGAGCCGGTGCAGAACCCGGACAAGATCGTCAAGGCGCACATGGCAGCCGACGCGTAATAGGGTTCGTCATTGCGAGCCATCGGGTCTCGCCTCCGGCGAGCCCAATGACAGGCTCCACGAAGCAATCCAGTCTTCGCCTACATGCTGGATTGCTTCGTCGCTCACGCTCCTCGCAATGACGAGAGAACCATGCGCACCGATCTGTTCGATTTCGAGTTGGCGGCGGATCGCATTGCGCTGCGCCCTGCGAACCCGCGCGAATCTGCGCGGATGCTGGTGGTGCAGGGGGATGGCTCATACGGCGATCGAACGGTATCCGACCTGCCGGAGTTTTTGCGCGCCGGCGATGTTCTGGTGGTCAACGATACCAAGGTGATCGCCGCGCAGTTGTCAGGCCGCCGCATCGGCCGCGAGACCGAGCCGCACATCGATGCGACCTTGATCAAGCGCGTTGATGGTTCGCGCTGGAAAGCGCTGGTGAAGCCGGCGAAGAAGCTCAGCCAGGGCGACATCGTGCGCTTCGGCAACGAAGGCCGCGTCTGCTTTCTCGGCCATCTCGACGCAACGGTCGAACACAAGGGCGACAGCGGCGAGGTGACTTTCGCGTTTGTGTTTCATGGACCGGCGCTGGATCAGGCGATCGCCGATCTCGGCTCGCCGCCGCTGCCGCCCTATATCGCCTCGAAACGCGCGGTGGACGATCAGGATGCGGCCGACTACCAGACCATGTTTGCCGTGAACGAGGGTGCGGTTGCAGCACCCACTGCAGGACTGCATTTCACGCCGCAGCTCGAGGCAACGCTCAAGGCCAAGGGCGTTGGCTTGCAACGTGTCACACTCCATGTCGGCGCTGGCACATTCCTGCCGGTGAAGGTGGACGACACCGCCGACCACGTGATGCATTCCGAATATGGCATCGTCACCGGCGAGACGGCCGATGCACTCAATGCCACGCGGAGGAAGGGCGGACGGATCGTTGCCGTGGGCACCACGTCGTTGCGTCTGCTGGAGAGCGCGACAGGCGAGGATGGTGTTGTGCGATCATTTGCCGGCGAGACCGCGATCTTCATCACGCCGGGCTATCGCTTCCGCGCCGTCGATATGCTGATGACGAACTTCCATCTGCCGCGTTCGACGCTGGTGATGCTGGTGTCCGCTTTCAGCGGCACTGAGACGATCAAACATGTCTATGCCCACGCCATTGCGTCGGGCTACCGGTTCTATTCCTATGGTGACGCATCGCTTTTGTTTAGGTCCGATTCAGACCATGACCGTCGCTAACCACTTCACGTTGCTCGGACAGGACGGCGCGGCTCGGACCGGGACGTTGCGCACGCCGCATGGCGAGATACGCACTCCGGCCTTCATGCCGGTCGGCACGCTCGGCGCCATGAAGGGCATTCACTGGCGCGAGGTGAGGGATGCCGGTGCGGACATCGTGCTCGGCAACACCTATCATCTGATGTTGCGGCCCGGTGCGGAGCGCATCGCAGCGCTGGGCGGGCTGCAGACCTTCACCGGCTGGAATGGACCGATGCTGACCGATTCCGGCGGCTTTCAGGTGATGTCGCTGGCGAAACTGCGCAAGGTCACCGAGCAGGCCGTCACGTTCCGCTCGCACATCGACGGCGCGCAGGTCGTGCTGTCGCCCGAGCGCGCCATCGAGGTGCAGCGGCTGCTTGGTTCGGATATTGCCATGCAGCTCGACGAATGCGTGCGGCTGCCGGCCGAACGCGCGGATATCGAACGCGCGATGCTGTTGTCGCTGCGTTGGGCCGAGCGCTGCAAGCGCGCCTTCGAGGGTGCGCCGGACGGCCACATGCTGTTCGGCATCGTGCAGGGCGGCGATGTGCCGGCGCTGCGTCACGCCAGCGCGCAGAGCCTGGTCGAGATCGGCTTCCATGGTTATGCGGTCGGTGGCCTTGCGGTTGGTGAGCCGCAGGCGGTGATGCTGGCGATGATCGAGGAGGTTGCGCCGATCCTGCCGCAGGATCGGCCGCGCTATCTGATGGGCGTCGGCACGCCCGACGACATGCTGGAGGCGGTTGCGCGCGGCATCGACATGTTCGATTGCGTGCTGCCGACCCGCAATGGCCGCCACGGCCACGCATTCACGCGGCGTGGACCGGTCAATCTGCGCAATGCGCGCCATGCCGACGATCCGCGTCCGCTCGACGAAGACAGCACCTGGCCGTCGGCAAAGACTTATTCACGCGCGTACCTGCATCACCTCGTCAAGTCAGGCGAAACGCTGGGTGCGATGCTGCTGTCCGAAATCAACATCGCGTACTACCAGAGCCTGATGAGCGATATCCGCAGAGCTATTCGCGAAAACCGTTTCGAGAGCTTCCGCGCACTGACCAAAGAAGACTGGGCGCGGGGCGATATCGCTCCGCGCTGATCGTGAATATTCGTGAATCGTTTTTAGCTGCAGGCGATCCGCTTCAACGCATGTCGCGTGACAAAGCCATATCCGCAGTTTTCGCACGTCCACAGATAGCTGACGAAACCATCGTTGAGGAATGCCGATGCCTCGGCGGCGATCATGGTATCGGCGCACACCGCGCATGAGGGAAGATCGCTGACACGCGGTGCCGGACCGTGAAACTCGGCGTTTTGCAGATCGGACGACAGGACTTCAGCAATGGCTGACATCTGGGTCTCCTCGCGAAGCGTTCGGGTATCCAGACCATGCTCCTAAAGTTTGACGATGGCGTAACACAAAAGCGTTCCTTTGATGTTTCGGATATTGCATTGCGATATCCGAAACGTAGGATGCTTGCAGCTTGCATACGCCGCTTGCCGCACATTAATGAGCAAGATCGTTTCGCCAAATATCCAGGATCGCCGGGAGAAGTGCCATGGAAGGCTCGTCAGTCAACAATTCGTCACACAAGCCAGGCCGCGGCCGCATCTATGACAGTATTGTCGATGCGATCGGCGATACGCCGGTTGTGAAGCTGCGCAAATTGCCGCAGATGCACGGCGTCAATGCAACAATTCTCGCCAAACTTGAATATTTCAATCCATCCGCTTCGGTAAAGGATCGTATCGGTTCGGCCATGATCGTGGCCGGCGAGAAGGCCGGCGTCATCAAGGCCGATACCGTTCTGATCGAGCCGACATCGGGCAATACCGGAATTGGTCTGGCATTTGCCGCCGCGTCGCGCGGCTATCGTTTGAAGTTGGTGATGCCGGATTCGATGTCGATCGAGCGGCGCAAGATGTTGGCGTTTCTGGGCGCCGAGCTGGTGCTGACGCCGGCGGCGCAAGGCATGAAGGGCGCGATCGCCACGGCGGAAGAACTGATCCGGACGACGCCGAATTCCGTGATGCCGCAACAATTCAAGAATCTCGCCAACCCCGAAGTTCATCGCCGCACCACCGCCGAGGAAATCTGGAACGATACTGGCGGCAATATCGATTTCTTTGTCGCGGGCGTCGGCACCGGTGGCACCATCACCGGCGTCGGGCAGGTGCTGAAGCCACGTAAACCGTCGCTGCGTGTCGTTGCGGTTGAACCGGAAGAAAGCCCGGTGCTGTCGGGGGGCACTCACACCCCGCACAAGATTCAAGGCATCGGCGCAGGCTTCGTGCCGGACATTCTCGACCGCTCGGTGATCGACGAGATCGTGAAGATCAGCGGACCTGCGGCCATCGAGATGTCACGCGCGATGGCGCGCAACGAAGGTATTCCCGGCGGTATCTCGTCGGGTGCCGCAATTGCGGCCGCGCTTGCGATCGGTAAGCGGCCGGAGAACGCGGGCAAGACCATCCTCGCGATCGTGCCATCGTTCTCGGAACGCTATCTCTCGACCGCGCTATTCGAGGGGATATAGCGCGCATGAGCAACGATCCGCCACGCCGCCCGCGCACCCTGAACGATGCGCGGACCGAAGCCGAGGCCGTCTTCAAGAAAGTCACCACCAAGGCGCCAGAGCCCGCACCGAAACGGGTGGCGGTGCCGAACGTGCGCGAGCAGGTCACGCTGCGCATCGATCAGGACGTGCTGGAATATTTTCAGGAGGGCGGCCCGGGCTGGCAGGACCGGATCAACGATGCGCTGCGGAAAGCGGCCGGGAAGTAGGATGGTCCAGGTGTAAGGCCTGATATTTAATGCCTATTGTTTTGGTCTTATTGTTTAAGGCTTGCGGTCAAATTGAATTGCGTTTTCAATAAGCTGTTTTCAAGTTTGATTTTTTGACGAGTTTTTCGTTCAGACATGAGCAATCTGCGGCAAGCGTTTCCGTCTGGCCGGCTTGCTTTTATGGGTACGCCCAACGAGCAAATCGCGGCTGCGATCGTTGTCGTCCTGGCCTTTATCGTGACGATGGCGCTGCTGTTTCTTTATCGCGTGGAAATGGCTCCCGATCACGCGCGCGTCCTGGCCGACGGCGAGAAACGGACGTATGCCAGCACGCCATGCGTCATCTACAACAAGCTCGAGCGCGAGCTCATTGCCAATCGCGACGAGATCGACGATCCGAACAAGCCGTTGCAACTTCACCCATTCGCCAATGAAGTCGGCATCGCCGAGGTGCGGGATCTGCGCGGCTGGCGGCGGGATTCGGCGTGCAATTACATCAACGGATTCGACCAGATCGTGACCGTGCTCGACCGTATGCTGGGTTACCAGTCACGATGGACCGACGAAGGGCAGTGGCGCTGGTAGACGCCGTTGGTCCGCCGGGTTCGCTCAGTCGAGCGAAATCAATTTTTTCAATGTTGCCGTAAACAGCAGGCTTTGCTTGTTCTGGAATGCAGCTCCGTTTATTTCGCCGCCGGTCTCGGTCAACGTGCCGGATACGCCGATGCCGACGGGCTGCGCGCTTTGGCTGCTGCCGCTGCCGCCGAATAACGGCTTCATGTCGATTGCCTTCGTGTGCTGGCTGACAACGACCTCGCCCTTGAAACTGGCGCCTGTCAG
>JAKFUP010000124.1 GCA_021732625.1 Hyphomicrobiales bacterium | reverse complement strand
AACGGCCTGCATCGGCAAACCGTCAAATTGCCCGCCGCTCCGATTTCATGACGACGTTTTGAACGCTGCCGTCGGATAGCTGGACACGTGAATCTCATCAAAATGAATCTGGTCGCAGACGGTCGCCAATGCCGCTGCGGCATACCAGCCGCGTGTTTTTTGACACGTGGACTGCGCCATCTCGGCGCTTCCATTCGCGGGCTTTTGCGGTAAAAGGTGCCCGGCCTCGGCGGGCCATTTCCGCTTCGGAGGATTGAATGTTGAGCCGGGCGCTCCGTTTGGCGGCGTTATCGATTCTGACCGGTTTTGTCGTCGTGCTTCCGGCACGGGCGCAGAATCTCGATGCTGGAAAGACGCCAGCTCAGTTGTTCAGTGGTAGCTGCGCTGAGTGCCACAAGAGCTCGCGCGGCTTGCTGCGTTCGGTCGCGCCGGGTTCGCTGCCGGGCTTCCTGCGCCAGCATTATACGACCTCGACCGACATGGCGAAGACGCTAAGCGGTTTTCTGCTCGCCAATGGTGCGACGGAAACGCCGCGCGTTGCCAACGTCCCGACAAATCGGCAGGGACGGCCCGACGTACCGCCCGGCAATCCGCAGCCGCAAGGAACAGCAGTTGCTCCACCCGGCCCGGACAATGCGAAGCAGGGCAGGCGGCCTCGTCCTGACGCTCCCCAGCAACAGGCTTCTCGGCCGGATGCAGACGGGCTTGGCCCGGCTGAAACGCAACGTCCGCCACGCAACGCAAAACAGGGTGCCCGCGCACCGGAAACTGGTTCGGATGCGCAGCCTGTGACAGTGCAACCGGCTTCTGTTCCCAATGCTGCCGCGAAAGCTGGCGTTCGAAATACCAAACGCGGTGCGGAGCCGACGCCGGATAGTACCGGTGTGCTCGCTTCGCGGGATACTGGTCCGCAGGCGTTGTCACCATCCAGCGATGCCGCGATCTCGGCGGCGGTGCCGCTACCGGAGTCGGCCGACCTGCCGCCCCCCTCCATCGCCGACTTCAAGGCCGAGCCGCCGAAAGCTGCCGCAAAATCCGAGCCGCCGAAACAGCAGCAGGCTGCTGCTCCACCGGCGGCTGCCAACGTGTCGCCGCCGCCAGCTGCGCCACCATCGGGGCCCGCGCGCGCATCGTCGGCCTCGCTTGCGCCCAAACCGCCCTCGGGTCCACCGCCTGCACCGCCGATCTCGCATTGATATTGTGCTGATATTGCGATGATCTGAGCAGCACACTCGCGCGAAAACAAGAAGCCCGGCCTGCATCGCAGACCGGGCTTCTTTTATCTCAGATAGCGGCGGGTGCGTTGCGCCGCCGTGACGCAAAGAATTACTTCTCTTCCTTCTCCGCAGCAGGCGCAGGTGTATCGCCGGGCTGTGCGTCCGGATCGAAGAATTCACCGGCGGCAGCGATCGCTTCCGCAGCTGCGTCCTGATCTTCCTGACGGGACGAGATGTCTTCGCCGCGCTTGATGCGTTCGGCTTCGTCGGCGCTGCGAGCAACGGTGACGGTGACGCCGACTTCGACTTCCGGATGCACGGCGATGGCGATCTTGTGCTGACCGATGGTCTTGATCGGCGCGTCCAGCAGCACCTGCGAACGGCTAATCTTGACGCCATCGGCTTCGAACGACGCGATGATGTCGCGCACCGACACCGAGCCGAACAGCTGACCGGTTTCCGATGCCTGACGCAGGATCACGACGTCGCGGCCGTCGATCTTCTCTGCCACCTTGGTGGCTTCGCCCTTGGCTTCGAGATTGCGAGCCTCGAGATCGGCCTTCATGCCGTCGTACTTCTGACGGTTTTCCGCGGTCGCGCGCAGCGCTTTCTTGCGCTTGAGCAGGAAGTTGCGCGCGTAACCGTCTTTCACTTTCACCACTTCGCCCATCTGGCCAAGCTTGGCGACACGTTCCAAAAGAATGACTTCCATTTTCGTTTCTCCTCGATGATTTCAGTTTGTTGAAGGATTGGATGCGGTCATGACGTCGGGACCGCTGGTTTGCCTTGCAGGTAGCGCTTTCGAAGTCCGAACACGGCATCGGCAAGGCCGACAAAGCTCATGACGATCATGGGCCAGATGAACAGAAGCAGCGTCATATATGTGAAGCTCAGCCAGAGTGCGCGGCTCTTGAGCGCCAGCGTCACGGTATGAATGGTGGCAAGGCCGACAATGGCGTAGGCCGTCATGATCGCCGCACTCGCAACCAGCGAAATCATCGCCAGCAGTCCGCCGGTGAAACAAAGGCCGATGGCAGCAGATAGCGCTGCGAGTGTCATCGGGGGCAGCATTGTCGTCTTCAGGTCGGGCCAGGGGCGCCGCAGCCGCCCTGATGTGTGGGCGATCTTGCCGGCGAGCCACACGTTGAGTGTCAGCATGATCGTCGTCAGGAACACAGTTACGGCAGGTCCCGCAGCGACTGCCGCATTGCCAAGCTCCGGACGGCCACCGCGGCCATCGAGAACAGGGGTGAGGGCGTCACGTATAGCTGCCTTGATGCTATCCGCATCGGTGCCCAGCGACAGCAGCCAGCCGATGGTGATCAATCCCGCGGTGGCGGCAATCCAGAGCAGGACGCGGCCCATCGGGTACCACTCGACTGTCGCAGCCGCAGCGTTGCCTTCACGCGACGGATCGTTCGCGGCGACCGGCCGTCCGAGCAAGATCAGATAGCCGAGCCACCACGCCGGAAGTGCGGCCCAGACGCCAAGAATGACCGTGTTGGTGATGCCGGCGATCACACCGAGGACGGCCATCGCCACAGCGCCGCCCAGGACTGCGGCGAGCGGCCCCCATCCGAGAGCGGCAACAAGCAGCGGCAGCGGCGCGAGATAAGCCAGAACGATTGCAATCAGCGACCCTGAGATCAGAGACGCGAACATCAGCGCTGAAGCAGCGCCGGCGGCAATCGCAACGAGAATGCTTATGATCATCAGCTGTCCCGCCCCCTTTGAGCGGTTAGAGGCTTATCGCCCCAACCATTCACCGCGGCACGACCCGCAGTGTTTCGAATATTCTAGTTGTTATCCGTCATTGCGAGCGCAGCGAAGCAATCCAGTTCGGAAATCCAGAAGCGGATTGCTTCGTCGCGCAAGTGCGCTCCTCGCAATGACGGTTATTCTTGTTAGCGAATCACGTAGGGCAGCAAACCGAGATAGCGCGCGCGCTTGATCGCGATCGCCAGCTCGCGCTGCTTCTTGGCAGATACGGCAGTGATCCGGCTCGGCACGATCTTGCCGCGCTCGGACACGTAACGCATCAGCAGCTTCGAATCCTTGTAGTCGATCTTCGGCGCGTTATCGCCCGTGAACGGGCAGCTCTTGCGGCGGCGAAAGAACGGACGGCGAGCACCTGCTTCAGCCATGATGATTACTCCTCAGCCGGGGTTGCATCGGCATCGCGCGGACGGCGCGGGCCACGATCGCCACGGAAACCGCCTTCGCGATCGCCACGGAAGCCGCCGCCACCACCGTCACGGTCGCGGCCACCAAAGCCGCCGCCGCGATCGTCACGGTCGCGATCGCGATCCGCCTTGCGCATCATCGCCGACGGGCCTTCCTCAAGCTCGTCGACGCGCACGGTGATATAACGAATGACGTCTTCGTTGATGCGTTCCTGACGCTCGATTTCGGCAACGATGGCAGCGGGGCCATCGATGTTCATGAACACGAAGTGCGCCTTGCGGTTCTTGTTCATGCGGTAGGTGAGGGAGCGCACGCCCCACTGCTCGGTCTTGGCGACCTTGCCGCCAAGCTGTTCGATAACGCCCGTGATCTGGGTTGTCAGTTCTTCCACCTGCTGGGTGCTCGCGTCCTGACGCGCGAGAAACACATGCTCATAAAGAGGCATGAAACGTCCTTTCCTGTTGGCGTGGAGCCTGGCGGCAAGCCCTTCGAGGCCTTCGGAAAGGACTCGATAAATGCTCAGAAGGCGGAAGCACGGGACGACGGACCGACTGGCCCTGCCGCATCAATTTCGGCTGGCAAATGCGATTGCAGACGAGATTGCTGAGACCGTCCGTTCAGCTCCCGGCCGGGATCCACGGATGCGCGCGTTATAGGGGTTTCCGGCGGGATGGCAAGGCAAACTCCCTGTTTTTGAGGCTTGTTGGCGCGCCTTGCAGTCTCTTGCTGATGTTGACGTATTTGTTTGTATATCATACAATAATGAACTATCAGACTGCTCAGCTGGATGATTGCGATGAGCCAGAAAGCCATACAGAGCGGCTCTGAGATCGCCAGCGGCGATCCCAAACACGCTGCGCGGGCCACCCGCACGGCTGGGCGGCAGATGCGTTCGAAGCTGCTGGACGCCGCCAGCAGGCTGTTCAAGGAACGCGGGCTCACCGGGGCTTCGATCTCGGACCTTGCGGCCGCCGCCGATGCGTTTCCAAGCCAGATCACCTACTACTTCCGCACCAAGGAGGCGCTGTTCGTCGAGGCCGCCTGCCGCGACATGCTGTATGTCGCCCGCGCGGCGGAACAGGCCGCGCTGACCGCGCGCTCGCCGCAGGATTACACCCGTGCGCTGGTCGAGAGCGTGACGGCATCCGATTCGGTGGCGTTCTTCGCCGAAGCATTGACGCTGACGCGGCGGCGGCAGGATTTGGCGCCGCTGGTCGAACGCACCATCGCACGGCTGCACAGCGAGGGCCTTCGCGCCTACGCAGGCCAGATCGAGCGTCACGGCTGGCGCTCGCTGCGCGATCCCGACACCACCTCGCGGCGATTCTGGGCGGTGGCGATCGGCGTGATCGTCGAAGGTTATGCCATGGGGCGTTCGGCGGACGAGCTTTGCACCGAGATGCTGCGCATCATCGGCGAGCAGGCGGCATCGGGGCTGCGTGTCGTTGGCGATTCATCCACGAATGACGGGGAGGGCCGACCATGACCGCGCTTCGCATGCGGGCTCGCGACTTTCTCAGCGAGGATCAACTGATCGCGGTGCGCACGCGCACCACTTGGAAAGGCATCGCGCTGATCGTTCATGCGTGGGCGCTGATCATCGGCTCGATCGCGCTCGTCGCATGGTGGCCCAATCCCCTGACGTTCCTGCTCGCGGCCGGCATTATCGGCTCGCGGCAACTCGGGCTTGCGATTCTGATGCATGACGGCGCGCATGGATGTCTGTCGAGCGATGAAAAACTCAATCTGGCACTGAGTCAGTGGTTCTGCGCCTATCCGGTGTTCGCCGAAACCCGCGCCTATCGCCGCTATCATCTGCACCATCACGCCAATACGCAGCAGCATGACGATCCGGATCTGATCCTGTCAGCGCCGTTTCCGATCACCAAGGTCAGCTATCGGCGCAAGTTTGTCCGCGATCTGACCGGGCAGACCGGCTATCAGCAACGCAAGGCGCAAATTCTCAACGCGCTCGGGCCGTCAGAATGGCCGCTCCGTCAGCGCGCCGCGCACTTCTGGGAGAAGCTCGGACCGCAAGTCACGGTCAACGCGGTGATGTTCACCGCGATGGCTCTGGCCGGCGTGTGGTGGGCCTATCCGTTGCTGTGGCTGTTGCCGCTGATGACCTGGATGATGGTGATCACGCGCATCCGCAACATCGCCGAGCATGCGGTGGTGTCGGATTCAAGCGATCCGCTGCGCAACACCCGCACCACTCGCGCTAATTTTATCGAGCGGCTGTTCATCGCGCCGTATTATGTGAACTACCATCTCGAACATCATCTGCTGTTCTATATCCCTTGCTACAATCTGCCCCGCGTGCATCGTATCCTGTCGCAGAGCCCGCATGCGGGCCGCATGGAAGTGCAGCCCAACTACATGGCCGTGCTTCGGCTTGCGACAGCCAAGCCGGATCATGATGACCGGCCCGGCGAACTCGTGAGTATCGCGCGCCGCGCGCGGGCCGGTGCCACGGCTGCGGGCGATCAGGCCGCGGGCGGGTTCTAGCTCCATTCCAATTTCTTTTGTCCCGCAACGCGGCTTGACAGGGGTGCCTGCCTCAGTGTCATACGGCCCACTTGTTTGAGCATGATCCAGGGCACGCGATGACTGCAGCTTTTACATTTCCGGGACAGGGTTCTCAGGCCGTCGGCATGGGCAAGGCGCTCGCCGATGCGTTTCCGGCTGCTCGCGCGGTGTTCGACGAAGTCGACGCGGCGCTTGGCGAAAAGCTCACCGCCATTATCTGGGATGGTCCGGCTGAAACGCTTCAGTTGACCGAGAATGCGCAGCCGGCGCTGATGGCGGTATCGATTGCGACGCTGCGGGTGCTGGAAGCTGAGGCCGGTGTGTCGATTGCGCGCGACGCGAAGTATGTCGCGGGTCATTCGCTTGGCGAATATTCCGCGCTGGCCGCCGCTGGTGCGTTCTCGATCAGCGATACGGCGAAGCTGCTGCGCACGCGCGGACTGGCGATGCAAAAGGCGGTGCCGGTCGGCGCCGGCGCGATGGCGGCGTTGCTCGGCATGGACTACGATATCTCTGTCGAGGTCGCATCCGAAGCCGCGCAGGGCGAGGTCTGTCAAGCAGCCAACGACAATGGCGGCGGTCAAGTCGTCGTGTCCGGCAACAAGGCCGCGGTCGAACGCGCTGTCGAGATCGCCAAGACCAAGGGCGCCAAACGCGCGATGCTGTTGCCAGTATCAGCGCCGTTTCATTGCCGCCTGATGCAGCCGGCTGCAGACGCAATGGCGAAGGCGCTGGCGGAGGTCAAGATCAACACGCCTGTCGTGCCGGTGGTGTCGAACGTGCTCGCATCGGCGATCAGCGATCCGGACGAGATCCGCAAACGTCTGGTCGAGCAGGTCACGGGTACGGTGCGCTGGCGTGAGTCGGTCGCTTTCATGGCGCAGAACGGCGTCACGCATTTCTTCGAGATCGGCGCGGGCAAGGTGCTGAGCGGTCTGGTCAAGCGCATCGCGGATGGCGCGGTTGGTGTCGCCGTCGGCGGTCCGGCCGACATCGATGGTGCGAAAACCGCGCTTGCGGCTGCACGCGGCTAAGGAGAATCTCATGTTCGATCTGACTGGCAAGACCGCGCTCGTCACGGGTGCCACCGGTGGCATCGGCGGTGCGATCGCGAAAGCATTGCACGCGCAGGGCGCGACCGTTGCGCTGTCCGGGACGCGCCGTGAGGTGCTTGATAAACTGGCCGCAGAAATTGGCAGCCGTGTTCACGTGCTGCCGTGCAATCTCTCGGACACTGCGGAAGTTGAAGCGCTGGTGCCGTCAGCCGACAAGGCGATGGGGCAACTTGATATTCTTGTCGCCAATGCCGGTGTCACAAAAGACAATCTGTTCGTTCAGCTTAGCGACGAGGCGTGGGACGATGTGATCCGCATCAATCTCACCGCGACATTCCGGCTGTCGCGCGCCGCCACCAGGCTGATGATGCGCAAACGCTTCGGCCGCATCATTGCCATCACCTCTGTCGTCGGCGTGACCGGAAATGCGGGGCAGGGAAACTATGCAGCCTCGAAGGCGGGGCTGATCGGCATGATCAAGTCGATCGGTCAGGAATATGCCCGCCGCAATGTGACGGCGAACTGCATCGCGCCGGGATTTATCGCCACGCCGATGACAGATGCGTTGAACGAGAAACAGCGCGAGGCCGTGCTGACGAAGGTTCCCGCAGGCCGGCTCGGTACGCCGGACGATATCGGCGCGGCGGCTGTCTATCTGGCGTCCAACGAGGCGGCCTACGTCACCGGACAAACGCTGCATGTCAACGGCGGAATGGCAATGATTTGAAGCGCCTGATAGCGCTTTTCATGTGGCCATGCGGCCGGCCGGGGCGTGTGGTCAAGCTCCTGGAAGTGTGGTAACCGAGCGCCCATTGGTCGGGCCGAATTGGGGCGGGCAGAATTGGGATTGCAGGATTTTCAAACCCTGTATATTGCCCTTCCTAAACCCGGTCGTTAGCCAGCCTTTCCGGAACGGAGCACCGGTGTTCTGCGCGGCAAGCGGCGAGATGGATGAAGTGAACTCACCACGATAGCTCGTATCGTTTTACGGTCGAGTCCAATGGAACAAGCACGAGGTTGAAACGATGAGCGAGATTGGCGAGCGGGTAAAAAAGATCGTGGTCGAACATCTGGGTGTCGAGCCCGAGAAGGTCGTGGAAGCTGCAAGCTTTATCGACGATCTCGGCGCGGACAGCCTCGATACGGTCGAGCTCGTCATGGCTTTCGAGGAAGAGTTCGGTTGCGAGATTCCGGACGACGCGGCGGAAACGATTCTGACCGTCGGCGACGCCACCAAATTCCTTGAAAAGAACGCCAAGAGCTGAACCCGAATGCGGTAACTGACAAGCCGGAAGGATCGCGATGAAGCGATCCGCCGGCTTTTTGGTGTTCGGCGTCATGTTGGTATTCGGCATCACAGCCGGGGTCGGAGAAGGATAGATGAGACGGGTTGTCGTCACAGGGCTGGGCATGTTGTCGCCGCTCGGCTGTGGCGTCGAGCCGACCTGGAAACGCATCCTTAATGGTGAAAGCGGCGCGCGGCGCGTCGAATCGTTCGACGTGTCGGATTTGCCCAGCAAGGTCGCCTGCGTCATTCCGCGCGGCGACGGCAGCAACGCGACCTACAATCCGGACCACTGGATGGAGCCAAAGGACCAGAGAAAAGTCGATGATTTCATCGTCTTCGCGATGTGTGCTGCGCATCAGGCGCTCGACGACGCCGACTGGCATCCGAAAACCGAAGAAGACAAGTGCGCGACCGGCGTGATGATCGGCTCCGGCATCGGCGGCATCGCCGGCATCGCCGAAGCTGCGATTTCGCTGAAGGAGCGCGGACCGCGCAAGATGTCCCCGTTCTTCATTCCAGGCCGCCTGATCAATCTGGCCTCGGGCTATGTGTCGATCAAGCATGGTCTGAAAGGGCCTAACCACTCGGTGGTAACGGCCTGTTCGACCGGCGCGCATGCGATCGGTGACGCGGCGCGGCTGATCGCTCTTGGCGATGCCGACGTCATGGTCGCCGGCGGCAGCGAATCGCCGGTTAACCGCATGGCGTTTTCAGGTTTCTGCGCGCTGCGGGCGCTCTCGACAGGTTTCAACGATACGCCGGAAAAAGCTTCGCGGCCTTACGATCGCGATCGCGACGGATTTGTGATGGGCGAGGGTGCGGCGGTTGTCGTGCTCGAAGAATACGAGCACGCGAAGAAGCGCGGCGCCAAGATTTACGCCGAGGTGATCGGTTACGGTCTGTCCGGCGATGCCTTCCATATCACGGCCCCGTCGGAAGACGGCGACGGCGCTTACCGTTGCATGATGGCCGCGATGAAGCGGGCGGGCGTCTCGGCGGCCGATATTGACTACATCAACTCGCACGGCACTTCGACACCGCTCGGTGACGAGATCGAACTTGGCGCGGCGCAACGGCTGTTGGGCAATGCCGCCTCGAAGGTGTCAATGTCGTCGACCAAGTCATCGATCGGACATCTGCTCGGCGCCGCAGGTGCTGCGGAAGCGATTTTCTGCATTCTTGCGATCCGCGACAATGTGGCGCCGCCCACCATCAATCTGGACAACCCGTCGGTGGAGACCGCGATTGATCTGGTGCCGCATAAGGCACGCCAGCGCGAGGTCAACGTCGCGCTCTCGAATTCATTTGGTTTTGGCGGTACCAATGCGTCGCTGATTTTGCGGCGTGTGGCGAATTAATGCATGTTTTCCAGCGACTCCACCGTTTTGCCGTATTCAGAGATATTGGTCATGAAGAGCGGTAACGCAGTGCGGGTGGCAAGGGACGGCTCCCCGCAACGATCGGATCGACAGTGCCAGGCTTGCATCCAGGTTTGCATCGATGAGTGAACGGCCACCCATTTCGCCGCGAAGTGCGCGTGCGCAGCTGGAGCCCGAGCAGGTGCCGCAGCCGCGGCGGTCGGAACGCGCGCGCAATCCGTTCGTCATCGTCGGCAATGCAATCTTCACGCTGATCATCATCGCGATGATCGGTGCGGGTGCAGCCTATTTCTACGGCCGCCAAATGCTTGAGGCGCAAGGTCCGCTGCAGGCCGACAAGATCGTCAATATTCCGGCGAAGCTCGGCACTATGGATATCGCCGATATTTTGATCCGCGAAGGCGTCATCGATACCAGCCGGTGGGGATTTCTTGGCGGCGTGACTGCGCTGAAGGCGCGCTCCGAACTGAAATCCGGCGAATACCTGTTTCAGAGGAAAGCCAGCCTGCGCGATGTGATCGATGTCATCGTCGATGGCAAGGTGGTGCAGCATAACTTCACGATTCCCGAAGGCCTGACCTCGGAGCAGATCGTGGCGCGGCTGCTGGAGAACGACATCCTCTCCGGCAGTATCAAGGAAGTGCCGCGAGAAGGCACGCTGTTGCCCGAGACCTACAAGTTCACCCGGGGCACCAGCCGCGACCAGATTATCCAGCGTCTGCAGCAAGCGCAGAAGCGCGCCCTGGCTGAGGTCTGGGAGCGGCGCAACCCGGACATTCTGGTCAAATCGCCGGAGCAACTGGTCACGCTGGCATCCATCGTCGAGAAAGAAACCGGCCGCGCCGACGAGCGTAGCCGCGTGGCGGCGGTTTTCAGCAATCGTTTGCGTCAGAAGATGAAACTTCAATCCGATCCGACGATCATCTACGGCCTCGTCGGCGGCAAGGGAACGCTGGGGCGGCCGATCAAGCGCAGCGAAATCACCCAGCCTTCGCCCTACAACACCTACGTCGTGGACGGCCTGCCGCCGGGACCGATCGCCAATCCGGGCCGCGCCTCGCTCGAAGCCGCCGCCAATCCCGCCCGGACCCGGGACCTGTTCTTTGTCGCTGACGGCACTGGCGGTCATGCATTTACCGAGACCTATGACGTGCACCAAAAGAATGTCGTGAAACTGCGCGCGCTCGAGAAGCAGCAGAACGACACTGTCGAAGCAGCCGAAGAACCAGCACCGGCTGCAAGCGCGCCGACCGCGTTTGCTCCGGCCGATCCGTCCAACGTATCGGCGCCAAGGACCGCTAGCCCTGCGGCTGCGCAAAAAAAGCAGCGCGCACGTCCCCCGCAAGCCGCTCAGTAGTCAGCGATACTGTTGATGGCGCAGCGCCACGAGCGAAAGTCGTTCCCGTGGGCGGCGCCGATGATCTAGAGTCGAAGTCGGTACTTTTCTAAATCTTCACCGGGAGTATTGCGCCGATGGCGCTATCGAGCATGACCGGCTTCGCCAGAAGCCACGGCAACAGCGGACCTTACGCCTTCGAGTGGGAGCTGAAGTCGGTTAACGCCAAGGGCCTCGACTTCCGCATGAGGTTACCGTCCGGCTGGGACGAGATCGAGGCATTGGCGCGCAAGCGCGCGTCCGAGTTGCTGTCGCGCGGCACGGTCTACGCCAATCTTACAGTAAAGCGCGCCGATGCCGCAGGCGCCGTGCGCATCAACGACGATGTTCTGGCCGCAGTGCTGAAGGTGTCGGCCGATCTCGCGGCGCGAACCGGCGCTGCGCCGCCGAGCGTGGATGGATTGCTCGGCATCAAGGGCGTCATCGAGGTTGCCGAACCGCAAACCGATGAGGCGGAGGAACAGGCCGCAAAGCAAGCGGTTGCCGCGGCATTCGAGCAGGCGTTGACAGCGCTCATCGATATGCGCAAGCGCGAAGGCGCAGCGCTCGGCGATGTGCTGAAACAGCGGATGGATGAAATCGAGACGCTGGCGAAAGCCGCCGAATCCGCCCCCGGACGCAAGCCGGACGCGATCAAGGCGAAGCTCGCCGAGCAAATCGCCGCGTTGCTGGAAACGTCGGAGCGTTTCGATCCCGACCGGCTGCATCAGGAAGCTCTCTTGATCGCGACCAAGGCCGATATCCGCGAAGAACTCGACCGCATTGCATCGCACGTCACGCAAGCCCGCGAGCTTCTGACCAAAGGTGGTTCGGTCGGCCGGCGGCTCGATTTCCTGTCACAGGAATTCAACCGCGAGGTGAACACCTGCTGTTCGAAATCGAACGATCTGGATTTGACCAACACCGGCATGCAGATGAAGAATGTCGTCGAGCAATTCCGCGAACAGGTTCAGAATCTGGAGTGATGCATGGCGAGTGGCCGCGGCAGCGACAGTCTTGAACGGCGCGGGCTGATGTTCGTGCTGTCCTCGCCCTCCGGCGCGGGCAAAACGACGCTGTCACGCATGCTGCTGGACAAAATCCCGGGTCTCAGCATGTCGGTATCGGCGACGACGCGGCCGATGCGGCCGGGCGAGACTGACGGCCACGACTATCATTTCGTCGACAGGGCGCGCTTCACCGCGATGGTGAAGGGCGACGAACTGCTTGAGCACGCCACTGTGTTCGACAATTCCTACGGAACGCCGCGCGCGCCGGTAGAGGCTGCGCTCTCGTCAGGCAAGGATGTGCTGTTCGATATTGACTGGCAGGGTACCCAGCAATTGCGCGAAAAGGCGCGGGCCGATGTGGTCAGCGTCTTCATCCTGCCGCCGTCGGCGGCGGACCTGGAGAAGCGGCTGCACACCCGCGCGCAGGATTCCGATGAGGTGATCCGTGGCCGCATGGATCGCGCCAGCCACGAGATGAGTCACTGGGCTGAGTACGACTACATCGTCGTCAACCACGCACTCGAAGAGGCCTTCGGTGAAGTGCAGTCGATCCTCAAGGCGGAGCGGCTCAAGCGCGAACGCCGGATCGGGCTGACATCTTTCGTGCGGCAGCTTCAAAAACAGCTGGAAAAATAAACGCGGCACTCTCTGATGCCGCGTTTACCGATCTGCGAAGTATCGAGGTCTAATTTAACTCAGTTCACCAGCATGATGCGGCCGACGACCTTGCCGGCGCGCAGCTGTTCGATCCATGTCTGCACGTCGTTCATCGGCTCTTGCTTCATCGGCACCGGTTTGACCTTGCCCGCGCGCGCCAATGCCATCAGTTCCTGACCTTCGGCTAGAGTGCCGGTCATGAAACCTTCGATGGTCATGCGTTTGTAAATCCATTGCACCGTCGGGATGCTGAAATTGCCGCCGATCAGCCCGGACACCACGATCTTGCCGCCGCGCGCCACGACCGACGTTGCGAATGCCATCGACTTCTCGCTGCCGGCGAAATCGACGATGGCATCGAAACCGCCACCGGTCTCCTTCACCATCCGCTTGGCAACATCAGCTTCCGACGGATCGTAAGCAGAGGCGGCTCCATTCTTGAGCGCTGCTGCGCGCGCGTCGGCGCTGAGGTCGGCAACCGAGATGGCTTGCTTGAACAGCGCAGGCGCAATCGACAGTCCCATCATGCCGACGCCGCCGAGCCCGATCAGCAGCAGATTGCGCTGGCGCGCGCGGCCCGCGAGACGCTTCAGCGCCCCGTAGGCGGTGATACCCGAGCACATCAGCGTCGCCGCCATGTCCGGCGGCACGTCGCCATAGGAGATCAGGTATTTCGCATCAGGCACCAGCACGTGCGTCGAGAAACCGCCGTCGATCGAGACGCCGAGAAAGCGATTGCGGGCGCAGAGATTCTCGTCGCCATTCTGGCAATCGCGGCATTGGCCGCAACCGATCCATGGAAACACCGCGAATGTCTTGCCGACGATATCCTTTGGTGCATCGGGACCCACTTCATCGACGACACCGGCGATCTCGTGACCCAGCGTGAACGGCAGCGTCATGCCGCGCGTGGTGTCGAGTTTCTGGCCGTTGCCGATATCGGCATAACCGTCCTGGATGTGCAGATCGGAATGGCACAGCCCGCAGCGGTCGATCTTGACCAGCACTTCGGCGCCCTTCGGCTTTGGCGTATCGACGATGGTTTCACACAGCGGCGCATCGAACTTGACCAGCGACTGGCGACGCATTTGCGCCATGGGCTATCTCCTCAAACCGGTTTTGATTTTGCGGCCTGTATATCCGCCAATTCCCGCGCCATGGCAATAAAGCCGGACACTGGAATGGTCTCCGCGCGCCGGGTCGGATCGATACTCGCGGCAGCCGTCAGTTGTGACGGATCGGCGCCCAACGATTTCAGGCTTTGCCGCAACATCTTCCGCCGTTGCCCGAAGGCGGCAGCAGTGACGCGCTCCAGCGTTCGCAGGTCGCACGGCTCAGGTTTCGTGCGCGGGATCAGCCGCACCACCGACGACGTCACGTTGGGCGGCGGCACAAAGGCGCTCGGGGAAATGTCGAACAGAATTCGTGTCTCCGCGCGCCAGTTGGCGAGGACCGCGAGACGCCCGTAGGCCTCGTCGTTGTCGCGTGCGGCGATGCGCTCTGCGACCTCGCGCTGAAACATCAGCACCATCATGTCGAACCATGGTGGCCATGGCTCGGTGCTGAGCCAGCCGACCAGCAGCGGCGTCGCGATGTTGTAGGGCAGGTTGGC
>JAKFUP010000113.1 GCA_021732625.1 Hyphomicrobiales bacterium | reverse complement strand
AGGCTGGCTCGACCAGGCCGTAACACGAGCCCCGATGCTCGGCGCATTCGCCGAGTGCGTAGATATTCGGAACTTGCGTCTCGAGCCGATCGTCGACGAGGATGCCGCGATTGACCGGAATGCCCGCATCTTTTGCCAGCGCGGCATTCGGCCGGATGCCGGCTGCGAACACCACGGCGTCGGCTTGCAGGATACGGCCGTCAGCAAGCTCGATGCCCTCGACGTGCCCGTCGCCGAAAATCTTCGCCGTGCTTGCGTTGAGCTCAACCCGGACACCCTTGCGTTCGACGAGCAGCTTGAGCAGCGCGGCCGCAGAACCATCGAGCTGACGCTCCATCAGACGGTCCATCAGGTGAATCAGCGTTACCGAAGCGCCGGCTTTGGCGATGCCATACGCGGCTTCGAGGCCAAGCAATCCGCCACCGATCACGACGACGCGCTTGCGGCTGTTGGCGAGCTTGATCAGTTGATCGACATCATGGCTGTCGCGGAACGTGTGTACCCCCGGAAGATCCGCACCGGGAATGTTGAGCCGCAACGCGTTGGAGCCGGTCGCGAACACCAGCCGCGAGTAACCGACGACGTCGCCATTAGCCAACGTGACTTCACGCGCAGCCGTGTCGACTGCCGTTGCCGCGCAGCCATATCGCAAGGTGACACCATGATCGCGCCACCAGTCCGATGACTTTAGTTCAATATCCTGAGACGTCGCTTCGCCGGCCAGAACCGACGACAACAACACGCGGTTATATGCCAGCCGCGGCTCATCGCCGATCACGGCAATGGCGTAACGGCCGAGCGCTCGCTTGGCCAATTCCTCAGCCAAACGAGCAGTAGCCATACCGTTGCCGATGATGACGAGCGGCTCGCTCATGCAGTCCTGCCTGATCTCAAGCGGCTTCGACGAAGCGTTGTCGCTCGTAAAGGAACTCCAGCACACGCTGGCGGCACTTCAGATACGTCGTGTTCGAAGCCAGTTCGAGACGTTTGCGCGGGCGCGGCAGCGGCACGTCGAGCACTTCGCCGATCTTGGCGCTCGGACCGTTGGTCATCATGACGATCCGATCCGACAGCAGCACCGCTTCGTCGACGTCGTGGGTAATCATCATGATGGTGTTGCCGAGCTTCTGATGCAGCGCCATTACCGAATCCTGGAGATGAGCCCGCGTCAAAGCGTCCAGCGCGCCGAATGGCTCGTCGAGCAACAGAACCTTGGGCTCCATCGCCAGAGCGCGGGCGATGCCGACGCGTTGCTTCATGCCGCCGGAGACTTCCGACGGGCGCTTGTCCTTGGCGTGCGTCATCTGAACCAGATTCAGATTGTATAACACCCATTCATCACGCTCGGCCCGGGTCTTGGTCTTTGCAAAGACCTTGTCCACGCCGAGTCTGACGTTGTCATAAACGGTGAGCCACGGCAGCAGCGAGTGATTCTGGAAAACCACCGCGCGATCGGGGCCCGGAGAGTTGACTTCGCGGTCCTCGAGCAGCACGCCGCCCTGAGTAGCGTTGGTCAGGCCGGCGACGATGTTCAGCAAGGTGGACTTGCCACAACCTGAATGACCGATGATGGAGATGTATTCGCCTTTCTCCACCGTGAGGTTGATATCTTTCAGAACCTCGGTCGAGGCCGAGCCGCGCGTGAAGACCTTGTCGACGTGATCGATCTTGAGATAAGTCATGTCTTTCTCCTCAGCTTGCCTGTGCGCCACGGGTGGCGAGGTTGGCGACGAAAGCCACAATGCGATCGAGCATGAAGCCGACGGTGCCGATGTAGGCGAGCGCGACGAAAATGTCGGATAGCCGCGACGAGTTCCAGGCGTCCCAGATGAAGAAGCCGATGCCGACACCGCCAGTAAGCATTTCAGCGGCGACGATGGCGAGCCACGACAATCCGATACCGATCCGCAGGCCAGTGAAAATGTACGGCGCTGCGGACGGGATCATGATCTTCCAGAAGAACTCAACTTGATTGAGCTGCACCACAGCCGCGACGTTTCGGTAATCCTGTGGGATGTTCCGGATACCAACCGCGGTGTTGATGATGATCGGCCAGATCGAGGTGATGAAAATCACGAAGATTGCCGAAGGATTGCTGTCGCGGAATGCGGCGAGCGAGATCGGCAACCACGCCAGCGGCGGAACCGTACGCAGCACCTGAAAAATCGGATCGAGGCCGCGCATGGCCCAGATCGACTGGCCGATGACGGCACCCACAAGAATGCCGACCACGCTTGCCAGACCGAAACCGATCGCGACCCGCTGCAGCGACGTCAGAACACGCCAGCCAAGACCGATATCCTGCGGGCCAGTGATGAAAAATGGATCGATAATCAGATCCTTTGCATCCGCCCAGATGCGGGATGGCGATGGCAACGTAGCCCCGGGCTTCATGCATAGCAGCTGCCATACGCCGAAGATCAACGCGAGCATGATGACCG
This sequence comes from Hyphomicrobiales bacterium, assembly GCA_021732625.1. Classification (GTDB taxonomy): domain Bacteria; phylum Pseudomonadota; class Alphaproteobacteria; order Rhizobiales; family Xanthobacteraceae; genus SG-bin9. The sequence continues at coordinate 12,679 of JAKFUP010000113.1, read as the reverse complement.
GTGGAACGACTCGCGCCGACACTGCACGCAGACCAGGTAGAATACGCGTCGTCATGTAACTTGGCTTCGCCATTGGCAGCGAAACCACTGTTGCGCTCTCCATCGGAGCAGAAGCCGCAAGGTTGGTCTTGAGAACGGGCATATTCATGAGATGGCCTCGGTTCGTTTGCGGGGCCGCCCGTTGAGGCGGCCCTGTTCAATGTCGAAGGTTCAATGTCAGACTTCGATACGCTTGATTGAGAGCGACTTGAGGTACGCGGACGGATTTTCGGGATCGAACACCTTGCCGTCGAAGAAGGTCTCCTTGCCGCGCGATGTCGATGCTGGAATGTCGGCGGCTGCGACACCGAGCGACTTTGCGGCAGCCTTCCAGAGGTCTTCGCGATTGACCTTCTCGACCAGCGCCTTCACGTCGGTGGTGGGCTCGAACTTGCCCCAACGGATATCTTCAGTGACGAACCAGGCATCGTGGCTCTTGAACGGGTAGGACGCATTGTCCTGCCAGAACTTCATGAACTGCTTCGTGCCTTTTTCGATACGGCCATTTCCGTAGTTGATGTCGCCATTGGCGCGGCCGATGATGTCGGCGACGGGAACGTTGAACCACTGACGGCGTCCGACGATCTCCGACATTTCAGCGCGGTTCGCCGGTTTGTCGCACCACTGTTGGGCTTCCATCACCGCCATCAGGATGGCTTGCGTCGCCTTCGGATACTTGTCGACATAATCGGCGCGCAGGCCGAGCGCCTTTTCCGGATGCTTGCTCCAGATTTCACCGGTCGAACATGCCGTGTAGCCGATGCCCTGGTTGACAAGCTGCTCGCCCCAAGGCTCGCCGACGCAGAACGCGTCCATGTTGCCGACCTTCATGTTCGCAACCATCTGGGGTGGCGGAACGACGATGGTGGAAACATCCTTGTCGGGATCGATGCCGCCGGCAGCGAGCCAGTAGCGGATCCACAAATCGTGGGTGCCGCCAGGGAACGTCATTGCGATCTTGACTTCCTTGCCTTCGCTCCGTTTTTTCGCGAATGCAGCTTTCAGCGCGGATGCATCATTGGTAACCTTGAGATCCTTATAATCGTTGGAAACCGAGATCCCCTGCGCGTCGAGGTTGAGACGGGCGAGGATGTACATCGGCGTCGGGACGTTGTTCTGCGTTACGCGGCCTGCCGAAATCAGATACGGCATCGGCGTCAGGATATGCGCACCGTCAATGCCATTCTTCTCACCGCCCAGCACAAGGTTGTCTCGCGTGGCGCCCCACGACGCCTGCTTGCTGACCTCCACATCGCCGACGCCGTATTTCGCGAAAATTCCTTTCTCCTTGGCAATGACCAAAGGCGACGCATCCATCAGGGCGATGTAGCCAAAGATCGCCTTCGTCACTTCCGGCCCGGCACCTTGCGCGAACGCGCCGGCCGGGAAGTTCATGCGGGCGGCCGCCAACAATGCCGCGGTTCCGGCGCTGGCCTTCAACAGAGAACGTCGGCTCAGCTTGCGTCCTGCTTCAGCGGTGGTTTTGGTCTTCGTCATCGTCTGTCGTCCTTTCGACACGTCCCTGTTGAAGCCATCACAGTGGGCGTTTGCGCCCGACCTGCTCTCCGAAACAAAAATGCCGCCCCAAGGCACGCGCTAACGCGTGTTTCCCTGACAGCGGCATTGCTGTTCGATCGCTAGGATCTGGCGGCCTTCGTCTCAGCCTGGTTCTACATATTCAAATGTCGTGCCAACTGTGTGCGATGCACAAAGAGTAGGTTTAACAATAACTTGAAGAAATGGCTGGTCGTTCCGCCGCGAGGGATCACGCCTTCACGATTTGCATTTGCTTGCAAATTATGCGCTGCCCAATAATTGGGCGTTCAGTTCTTGGGGCCTATTTACGCGTTAGCGGCGCTTGATCTCGACGGACTTCAGATGACCCGAAATATCCCTCGGATCGAAGACCGGACCTGCGAATGCGCCGACGCCATCGGTAATCGAATGGCCATTTCCGGCCTTGCTTCCGATTGCAGCGTCGTAGAGATCGGGCCGGAAGACCGAGAGCGCGGTCTGCAGACCCGCATCGGTCAATGGCGTCTGCCCCCAACGCACCATCTGGGCGTAAAGCCAGGCCGCCTGCACGCTATCCGGCCGCGCCGCCCCTTCCCGTCCCACCAGCAGATAGCGTTCGCTCGATCGCATCGTACCGTCTGGAGAGATTTTCAAACGGCCGTCCAGCGTCCGCCGGATGACCTCGGCATCGACATTGATGCGATCGGCGCGTGACAGGACTTCCGCAGCCTCGGCCCGATTGGCCGGGTTTTCGATGAAGTCCGCCGCCTTCTGATGCGCGCGAATAAGCCGGGCCAGTACCTCGGGGTTTTCGTCGGCCCACTTGCCGCGAACGGCGAGCACCTTCTCCGCCGCGCGTTGCAGGATATCGGCTACGAAATGCAGGATGTGGCCAATCCCGAGGTCTACGGCGACCGAATTCCATGGCGCGCCTACGCAGAATGCATCGACGAGACCGCTGGCGAGGCTTTCCACCATGTAAGGCGGTGGAAGCACCACCAACTGAACATCTTCGTCCGGATCGACGCCGCCTGCAGCCATCCAGAATCGCAACTGATAATTATGCGTCGAATACGGAAACGTCATGCCGAAGGTCAGCGGTTCCTGCCCGGTTTTTTTACGTGCAACGACGACCCGCGCCAGCGCCTTCGCCGTCACCATCGGATCGGCCGGATCGCCATCGGCCTGCGCCATCAGGGCAGCGTGAAGCGCGGGCGAAATTGTGATCGCGTTGCCGTTGATACCGAGGTTGAACGGCGCCACGATTGGCACCTTGATGTGGCCAAGGCCGAGACTTGAAGCGATCGCGACCGGCGCCAGCAGATGCGCGGCGTCGAACAGTCCGATGTTCAGCTTGTCACGGACATTCGACCACGACACCTCACGCACCAGCGTAACGTCGAGACCTTCTTCTGCGGTAAAGCCCTTATCGACCGCGACGATCAGCGCCGAAGCATCGACCAGCGGAATGAAACCGATGCGAAGCGGATGTCCGGTCATTTCAGCATCTCCGAGGCGGTGATGATCGATTGCGCGATCTCGCCGATTTTTTTCTTCTCCCGCATGGCCGTGGATCGCATCAGCACGTAAGCCTCATCTTCACTCAGACCCTTGAGCTTCATCAGCAGCCCCTTGGCGCGATCGATCACCTTGCGCTCTTCAAGCGCCGACTTGGTCTTGTCGAGCTCGTTCTGCAGCCGGGAGAATGCATTGAAGCGCGAGATGCACAGATCGAGCACCGGCTTGATGCGTTCCTTCTTCAGGCCATCGACGATGTAGGCCGACACACCCGCATCGACGGACGCCTGGATCGATGCTGAATCGCTCTGATCGACGAACATCGCGATCGGCCGCTTTACCGCGCGGCTGACCTGAAACATCTGCTCGAGTACGTCACGGCTGGGGTTTTCCAGATCGATGAGAATCACGTCCGGATCGAGGGCGTAGATCCGCGCCAGCAGGTTGTGCATGTCGCCGATCCGCTCGACCGAGGTGAATCCGGCCTCACGCAATCCCTCTTCCAGGATGGCGGCCCGGATCGGCGACTCGTCGACGATCACAATCTTGAAGAACGGTTCAGCCGGCATTACCTGCTCACGTGATCCAACTTGGCGGCTTTTGGTCCGCTTCGATCCCGTCGATTTAACCTAATCAATTGATCTCGGACACATGATCGGCGCCGGCGTGCCGCAAATGTCCTGTTTGCCTTGAAATCATCGTTGATCAAGGCTAGCCACTTGCTTCTAGCCGGACATGGAAAAATGAACAAGGCCGCTGCGCCAAAAGTCAGTTTCGTATCGCTTGGATGCCCGAAAGCCTTGGTGGATTCCGAGCGCATCATCACGCGGCTGCGTGCAGAAGGCTACGAACTCGCGCGCAAGCACGACGGCGCGGACCTTGTCATCGTCAATACTTGCGGCTTCCTCGACAGCGCCAAGCAGGAATCGCTCGGCGCCATCGGCGAAGCGATGGCCGAGAACGGCAAAGTCATCGTCACCGGCTGCATGGGTGCTGAGCCCGAGGCGATCGAAAAAGCCTATCCGGGCGTGCTCTCGATCACCGGCCCGCAGCAATATGAGAGCGTGCTCGACGCAGTCCATCGCGCGATACCGCCGCTCCATGACCCGCATCTCGATCTGGTGCCGCCGCAGGGCATCAGGCTGACGCCGCGTCATTACGCTTACCTGAAGATTTCAGAGGGCTGCAACAACCGGTGCACCTTCTGCATCATTCCAAAGCTGCGCGGCGATCTGGTCTCCCGCACTGCCGCCGACGTGCTGCGCGAAGCGGAGAAACTCGTTGCCGCCGGCGTCAAGGAGCTGATGGTCATCTCGCAGGACACCTCCGCCTATGGCGCCGATCTGAAGTATGCGGACAGTCCGTGGAAAGACCGCAGCGTCCGCGCCAAATTCGTCGACCTTGCGCGTGAGCTTGGCGATCTCGGTGTCTGGATCAGGTTGCAATACGTTTACCCCTATCCTCATGTCGATGACGTCATTGAGCTGATGACCGATGGCAAGGTGTTGCCCTATCTCGACATCCCGTTCCAGCATGCCAATCCCGAAGTTCTCAAGCGCATGAAGCGCCCCGCCGCGCAGGACAAGACACTTGCGCGCATCAAATCGTGGCGCGACGCCTGCCCCGATTTGACCTTGCGCTCGACTTTCATCGTCGGCTTTCCCGGCGAAACCGACAGCGAGTTCGCCGACCTGCTCGATTGGCTCGACGAAGCGCAGATCGATCGCGCGGGGTGTTTCAAGTATGAGCCGGTCGCAGGCGCGACTGCGAATGCGCTGGGCAATCCGGTGGCCGAAGAGATCAAAACGCAGCGCTGGAATGCGCTGATGGCGCGTCAGCGCAAGATTTCGACGCAACGGCTCAAGCGCAAGGTCGGAACACGTCAGCAGGTGATCGTCGACGAGGTCGGTCCGACGGTCACAAAAGGCCGCTCGCAGGGCGATGCACCGCAGATCGACGGCTCGGTCTATCTCTCAAGCCGCCGCACATTGCGCGTAGGTGAGGTCGTCACCGCGAAGATCGAGCGCTCCGACGATTACGATCTGCACGGTACGGTCGCAGGATTTTAAGGCTTCAACACCGACGCGCCGGTTGTCACCCGCGCTTCGAGATCGCGGTGCGCCTTGACCGCATCCTTCAGCGCGTAAGCGTGATGAATGGGCACGTGCAGCGTGCCGTTGAGCACAGCGGCAAACAGGGCGTCGGCGCCCTCAATCAATTCATGCCGCGTTCCGACGTAATCATTGAGCTTGGGCCGCGTCGCGAACAGCGAGCCGTGGTTGTTGAGTTCGGCAAGCTGGAAGAGCGGCACAGGCCCCGATGCATTGCCGAAGCTGACAAACAGTCCGCGCTTTTTCAGGCATGACAGCGAGCCCGGAAACGTATCCTTGCCGACGCCGTCATAGACCACATCGCAGAGTTCGCCGCGGCTGATCTGTTTGACGCGCTCGACGAAGTTTTCCTCGCGATAGAGAATAACGTGATCGCAGCCGCTCGACAGCGCGAGATCGGCTTTTTCTTTGGTACCAACGGTGCCGATGACGGTCGCTCCTAGCGCCTTCGCCCACTGGCAAGCGAGCAACCCGATACCGCCCGCCGCTGCATGGATCAGAACGCGATGTCCGGGCTCGACCTTGAATGTCTTGAACAACAAATAATAGACTGTGAGCCCCTTCAGCATCAGCACGGCGGCCTGCTCATGCGTGATGTGATCGGGTAACTTCACCAGCTTGTCCGCCGGGATGTTGCGTTCGGTCGCGTATCCACCGAGGTTGAAGTAATAAGCGGCACGATCGCCGGGATGAAAATTGGTGACACCCGGCCCGACTGACACGACCTCGCCCGACGCCTCGTTGCCGGCGATGAACGGCATGACGGGCGCCTTGTAGAGACCGGTCCGAAAATAGGTATCAATGTAGTTCAGCCCGATTGCGTGCTGGCGCAGCCGCACCTCGCCGGGTCCAGGGGCTGGAAGATCAACGTCCTCGTAGGTCAGAACTTCCGGTCCGCCGACCTGATGAACTCTCACTGCCTTCGTCATTCGTCTCACTCCCGCATCGGCCGGCGACGTTCGCGCCGTTGCAGCCAAGCGAAGGCCAACGGCAAGTCCCTGTCAAGATCAAGTCCTGTCAAGCAAAGTCCCTGACAAGAACGGCTCGTCAGGATGACGGCGGAGATGTCGATGACCCGGCGGCTTGCTTCGCTTTTCTGCGGTTGCGGTAAGCCAGGATATTGAAGGCTTCGACAGCCATCGCGAACGCGATCGCAAAATAGATATAGCCGCGCGGAATGTGTTGCTGAAATCCGTCGGCCACCAGCGCAACTCCGATCAGAACCAGAAACGCCAGCGCCAGCATTTTCGTTGTCGGATATTTCAGAACAAAATTCGCGACGGGGCCGGACGATACGTACATCAGGAAACACGCGATAATGACGGCCGCGACCATGATCTCGATGTCTTGCGACATGCCGATCGCGGTGATGATCGAGTCCAGCGAAAACACCATGTCGATCACGATGATCTGCATGATGACCCAGAAGAAGGCATTGGCTGGGTCGACTTCCTTGCCATGCCCTTCCCGTGCCTCGACTTCGCTATGAATTTCATGGGTCGCTTTCGCGATCAGGAATGCGCCGCCGCCGATCAAGATAATGTCGCGCCAGGAAAAGGCGTTACCGTAAGCGGTGAACACCGGCTTGGTCAGACCGATGATCCAGTACAGCACCGACAACAGCGCGATCCGGAAGATCAGCGCGAGCGCAAGGCCGATCTGCCGCGCGCGCGTGGCCTGCGGCTCGGGAATACGAGACACCAGCACCGAGATGAAAATGACGTTGTCGATGCCCAAAATCACTTCAAGCACGGTCAACGTCACCAGTGCAGCCCAGGCTTCGGGGCTGGTCAGAAGTTCGATCATGTTTTTGCCCTTGCCAGTAGACGAAAGACGGTATCGCTAAACAATACATAAAGCGCGATCGCGCACAGCGCAGCGCTGACGGGTGCCGAAACCTCGAAATTCTGGGTCAGCACGAAGACCGCGAGCAGGCCCCACATCACGATCAAGGCGAGGTTGAAGATCCGGAATCGGACGGTGCGCACCGGATGCATGACATTGAACGGGACGAAGGTCAAAATGACGAAGATGCTCACGATAGCGGTCGCGAGCCACGGTTGCGGCCTCAGCACAAACAGATGAAACGCGATGGCGTTCCAGAGCGCGGGAAAGCCGCGGAAATGATTGTCGTCGGTTTTCATCCTGATGTCGGCGAAATAAAGCGCGCTCGTCACCACGATGGCGACGCCGAGTACAGTGCCGGAGACAGGAAGCAAAAGATTGCTCGCCGCGATCGCGTAGGCCGGAATGAAAACGTAGGTGAGGAAATCGACCACCAGATCGAGAGTGTCGCCTGACAGGTTGGGTTGCAGGCGCGCGACGTCGAACGTCCGTGCTAGCGGCCCATCGATACCGTCGATGATCAAAGCAAGTCCAAGCCAGCCAAACATCGCGGTCCAATGCTGACGTACCGCTTCCAGCATGGCAATCAATGCAATTCCGGCGCCGAGCGCAGTGAACACGTGAACGCCAAAAGCAGCTGCGCGGGCCGCTGGCCTATTGTCGCCGTCATTCTGTTGGGAGGGACTCATGATCTTGCGCCCTGATTATCAAATTCATCGTCTCGATACAGGTGCCAAATTGCGGCGTTCCGCCGCGCCACAGAAATGTCCCCCAAGCGTTGACTTGATCTGTCTGCCGCAAAAGGGGAAAATACCTTTTACACCAGATTTTCGCATATGATTGATCATTCCGGGAAACACCAAATTCAGCAGATTGCCGTGGTCGGTGGCGGTCCCGTCGGGCTTGCGGCAGCCGTCGCGCTGGCATCTGCCGGTGCAAAAGTTACCTTGGTAGCGCGGAAAGCACCTTATGCGGATAACCGCACCACCGCGCTGCTCGGCGCATCGATCGGCTTTCTGGACGGCATCGGAGTTTGGCAACATTGCGCGGACAAAGCGGCTGCGCTCAAGGTCATGCGACTGGTTGACGATACCGGGCGTCTCGTGCGCGCGCCGGAAGTCAAATTTACATGCGATGAAATCGGCCGCGACGCCTTCGGCTACAACACCGAAAATCGTCTGCTGATCGCGGCACTCGAACAACGGGCATCCGAATGTGCATCGTTGTCACGGATCGACGACGATGCGGAAAGCGTTACGCCGGGAGATTTAGCCGTCGATATCGTGACGAAACGTGGTGCGCGATTTAAGGCCCAACTGGTGGTCGGCTCGGACGGCCGCCACTCGCTGTGCCGGGAAGCTGCGGGCATTGCAGTCCAGCGGCGCGATCTGGAGCAAACTGCCCTCACCTTCAACGTCTCGCATACCCGCCCGCATCGCGACACCTCGACCGAATTCCATACGCCGTCCGGTCCCTGCGTGTTTGTACCGCTGCCGGGGCAATGCTCCAGTGTGGTGTGGGTGTCGCGGCCCGATGAAGCAGCCCGGCTTCATGCACTGAGCGATGCCGAGCTTGGACGCGAAGCCGAACGGCAATCGCATTCGATCCTCGGCGCGATGAACGTCGAGGGAGAGCGGTTTACCTTCCCATTGTCGATCGAACGCCCGGCCCGGCTCGCGGCGCAACGCATCGTGCTCGCGGGCGAATCCGCGCATGTGCTTCCGCCGATTGGTGCGCAAGGCCTGAACATGGGTCTGCGCGATGCGGCCGACCTTGCCGGCATTGTTGGTGACTGTGTTGCGATTGGCGACGATCCGGGCTCCGAATCTGTCCTTGCCAGCTACGAGCGCAGCCGCAAAGCAGACATCGCAACCCGCACTTTCGCTATCGACCTTGCCAATCGCTCGCTGCTTAGCGATTTTCTGCCCGTGCAGCCGGCCCGGGCGATTGGCCTGGGCCTGATCGGATCAATCGGTCCGTTGCGGCGGCTGGCGATGCGCGAGGGATTGTCGCCGTCATGGCGGCGATCGTTTTTTGGTTGAAGGATTACGGCATCGCGATCTGATTGGTCTTGAGCAGCCACAGCATGGTGGTCAGTGTCACCACAGATACCAGTGTCCCGATCAACACCGCCGCCGACGCAGCTTCGATCCATGTGTCGTACTGCCGGGCGATCACAAATACGTTCAACGCCGGCGGCAATGACGCCATCAACAATGCGGTCGCCGCCCATTCCATCGTGAACGGGCCGAGCCACCACAACAACACGAACACGATCAAGGGGTGGATCAACAGCTTGACCGCGATGATCCACGGCAACTCCCACGGCACACGGCTGAACGGCCGCAACGCCACAGTCACACCAAGCGCGAACAATGCGACCGGCGCGGCGGCGTTTTGGAGAAATTGCATGGTGCCATCGATCGCGACTGGCAATTCGATATGAAAAGCGGCTGCGGTCGCGCCGAAATAGGACGCCACGATCAGGGGATGCAGCAGGATCTGTTTGGCGACGAGTTTGATGGTGTCGCCGAGCTTACCGCGCTCGCCGCCGGTGGCCGCCATCAGGACCGGTATCAGCGAAAACAGGAAGATGTTGTCGAAGCAGAAGATCAGCGCCACCGGCACCGCCGCTTTCGCGCCGAGCGCAGCCAGGGCCAGCCCCGGCCCCATGTAGCCGATATTGCCGTAGCCGCCGGACAACCCCGCCATCACCGCCTCGCGCGCATTGGTCTTGCCGATCAGGCGGGCACCGAGAGCACACAGAGCAAACGCAAGGCCCGTCGCCAGAGTCGTGGCGATAATGAATGGCAGGTTGTTCAGTTGTTCGAAGGGCGTTTTCGACAGGATGCGGAAAAATAGTGCCGGCAGCGAGATATAGAGCAGGAAGAAGTTCATCCAGGCGAGCCCCTGTTCGGGGATCGATTTCAGCTTGCCGCAGGCAAAGCCGATCAAAATCACTCCAAAGTACGGAAGCGCGAGATTCAGCACGTCAATCATGGCAAACGCTGCAATTCCTTAGGAATGCCACAACTTCAACGCCAGTTAGTGGAGCTGGATTTGGCGGCCGGTTGAGCTTCGATTCACTGCTTTGGCTCTAGTGCCGCCGATCTGAGGTTCCTGCAGCGGTTGCCGCAAATTTATCTCAGGAACTTCAGATCGATAAGCGGCACTAGAATCATAGAGTTGCCAGTACCCTTTTGTTTCCGAAGTTCGCGTCGGGGTTGCCGAAAAGACTCACGAACTTCGGAAACAGGGTACTAGCATCGGCCACAATCCTGGTCTATTCCGACTCATATGGCGAAGATGCGCACGGCAAAGTTCCAGATCGGACAAATCGTCCGGCACCGCATTTTTGCGTTCCGTGGCGTGATTTTCGACATCGATCCCGAATTCAACAACACCGAGGAATGGTGGCTGTCGATCCCCGAGGATGTCCGCCCGCACAAGGACCAGCCGTTCTATCACCTGCTGGCCGAAAACTCGGAAACCGAGTATGTCGCCTATGTCTCCGAGCAGAACTTGCTTCCGGATGAATCTGGCGAACCGATCCGGCATTCACAGGTCGCCGAGATCTTCGTGAAGGACAAATCCGGCGGCTATCGGCCCCGAAACCCGTCGCTGAACTGACGACCTCGCGTCAAACCCTGAACCAATTTCTACGGTATTTATCGTAAAGCCCTGATCAGAATCAAAAAAGGCGCGCATTGATGCGCGCCTTTTTCGTTTTGATGGCGGCTTTACTTGGCTGCCGGATTGGCCGGAGTGCCACCCTGCTGCTCAAGCTTCTTGCGGGTTTCTTCCGCGCGCTTTTGCAGTTCTTCCTGCAGCTTCTTTTGGGTTTCCTCAAACTGCTTCGGATCGGTCGGCGGGCCATCATAGGCCTTGGCGAATTCGTTCGACAGCGGCAACGACAGCGTCAGCGGAGCACCATTCGAGTTGATCGCCTGAACGATCAAACTTTGACCCTTCTTCAGGCTGGCGATCATGTCCGGAGTCGCTTCGTAATCGGACATACACCCGTTCTGGAAGCAGATCACATACTGGCTCTGCGCCGGGGGGTTGTTGTCGACGATGATGCGAGTGCCGTGCACGAGCTGCATGCCGAGCGGCAGGGTGACGCGAAGAATCTTCTTCGGTTCGCCTTCCGGTTCGATGATGACGGCTGCGACGACCGGCTGGCCGGATTCGATCCGCCCGTCCTTGCCGGTGAAGCAAACCTGCTTGGCATTGGCGTCCTGCCCTTTGAGACAGAACTTCGTCCAGGGCGCGTAAATCAACTGCACTTGATCGGCGGCCTGCTGCGGACTTTGTGCCGGAGCCTGCTGCGCGGCGGGAGCCGGTCCCTTCTGGGCGGGTGCTGCTGGCTGTTTCGGCGCCGGAGTAGCCTTTGGGGCCGCGGCCTTGGGCGCGCCGGGCGCGGGCGCAGGCTGCTGGGCGTAAGCCGCGGTCAGCATCAGGGTTGCTGCGGTCAGAGCGCTACCTGTGGCGAGCGCCAGCCCGCGCAGCTTGTCATGCGCAGCCGAGTGACGACATTTCATACGAGAAACCCTTTCTGAACCGGTGCGTCTGGTCGTATCGGAGCGGATGCACCGTTATTTCGCGGCTGTCTCGGAGCCAATTGAGGCCTTACCGTGACAGGCGACTTCAACCTTCTTGGAATAGACCGCCTTTTACAGCGGCACGCGAAAAGATCAATGCCAACAGCCGTCTTTCGCGGCCCGGGCAGTCCCCGATCGTTACCCGGCATGGTAAATTCGAGCGTGTTCAACGCCGAATCAACGTGGACCAAGCGCGTGCTGCTGCAGAGCCGGATTTTGGCGCTGGGCATTGCGGGGATGGTTTTTGCCGCAGACCAGGTTGCGGCGACCCAGAAGGCCCCATCTCACGGCATGGCGATGCACGGCGCGCCGGCCCTACCGGCCAGCTTTATCCACGTGCCTTATGCCAATCATGATGCGCCCAAGGGTGGACGCCTGATCGGCGGCATTGCGGGCACATTCGACAGCTTGAACCCCTTGATTGTCCGCGGCATCGCCGTCCAGCAGGTGCGCGCCTATGTCATCGAAAGCCTGATGACGCGCGGCCAGGATGAGCCTTTCACGCTTTACGGTTTGCTCGCCGAGAGCGTCGAGACCGACGACGAGCGCAGCTTCGTCACCTTCCGGATCAATCCGAAGGCGCGATTTTCCGACGGCAAACCTGTGGCAGCCGACGACGTGCTGTTTTCCTGGCAACTGCTGCGCGAAAAGGGCCGGCCCAACCATCGGCTATATTACGCCAAGGTGACCAAGGCCGAGGCGCTCGATCAGCGCACTGTCAGATTCGATTTTGGCGGCGTTCCCGATCGCGAACTGCCGCTGATCCTGGGTCTGATGCCCGTGCTGCCGAAACACGCCGTCGATCCAGCCACGTTCGAGGACACCACGCTGACCCCGCCGATTGGCTCCGGGCCGTACACCATCACCAATGTCCGCGCTGGCGCGAGCGTGACCATGACGCGCGATCCGAATTACTGGGGCCGCGATCTGCCGGTCAATCGCGGCCTGTGGAATTTCGACGAGGTGCGACTCGACTACTACCGCGAAGCCAACGGCCAGTTCGAGGCGTTCAAGCGCGGACTTTTTGATTTCCGTATCGAGACCGAGCCG
>JAKFUP010000045.1 GCA_021732625.1 Hyphomicrobiales bacterium | reverse complement strand
AAGTGTGGCAAGGCCCTTCTTCGCGTCGCGCTTTTGCATCTCGTGCAACAGCGTGACCAGAACGCGTGCGCCAGACGCACCTATCGGGTGACCGATCGCGATTGCGCCGCCATTGACGTTGACCTTGGCCGGATCCCAGCCGAGGTCCTTGTTGACGGCACAGGCCTGCGCCGCAAAGGCTTCGTTAGCCTCGACCAGATCGAGATCGTCGGCCTTCCAGCCAGCCTTCTTCAACGCAGCACGTGAAGCCGGAATCGGACCCGTGCCCATGATCGACGGATCGACGCCCGCCTGCCCCCATGACACGATACGGGCAATCGGGGTCCTGCCTTCCTTGGCGGCCTGCTTTGCGGTCATCAACACGAGCGCGGCTGCGCCATCGTTGATCCCGGATGCGTTGCCTGCGGTCACGGTGCCGTCCTTCTCGAACGCCGCCTTGAGCTTGCCCATCGCATCAACCGTCGCACCATGACGCGGATACTCGTCAGTATCGACAACGATATCGCCCTTGCGGGACTTGATGATAACAGGAACGATCTCGTCCTTGAACTTGCCGGCCTTCTGCGCGGCCTCAGCCTTGTTCTGCGAACCGACGGCAAACTCATCCTGCTGGGCGCGGGTGATCTGATACTGTTTGGCGACATTCTCGGCAGTGTTGCCCATGTGGTATCCGTTGAAGGCGTCCCACAGGCCGTCCTTGATCATGGTATCGACCAGATCGAGCGGGCCCATCTTCACGCCGCCACGCAGATGCTGGGCGTGCGGAGCCATGCTCATCGATTCCTGACCGCCGGCGACGACGATTTCGGAGTCGCCATTCATCAGCGCTTGATAGCCGAGCGCCACCGTCCGCAGTCCAGAACCGCAGAGCATGTTGACACCCCAGGCCGGGCTGGACGCCGGGATGCCGGCCGCGATCGAGGCTTGCCGCGCCGGATTCTGGCCCTGCGCTGCTGTGAGAATTTGACCCATGATGACTTCGGACACGCGGCCCGGCTCAACACCGGCCCGCTCCAGCGCAGCCTTGATGGCGATCGCGCCGAGGTCATGCGCGGGCAGGTTCGCAAACGCACCATTGAAGCTACCGACGGGGGTGCGGGCAGCGCTGACGATCACGACGTCGTCTGACATGAAGTTCTCCTTGGGGCTTGGGGCCGTAATGCTTGCCGGTGCCTTCTAGGGAAGGCCGGTACGTATGGCCACGGGAATTCAGGCTGCCCGGCTGGCCAGCCTTGACTCGGGGCTATCCTGTGAACCCTTCTCATGTGTGTCAATGGCCATCGAACGAAAGCGGGCGGCCGACAAATTTACGAGGTCGGGCTAGGGGTTCCCGGGTTAACCGTATTGCACAAAACGGTAGCCGAGCCGGGCCGAAAGTGCTTACTTTGTTGCGTTGCATTGATTGCAATGCCCCCAAACAATCCCCGGGGGATCTCGACGACCCGCATGCTTGATCCGCAAGCTTTGTCTTTCTCGGTAGCGATGTGTGAGAGCCCATGGCGAAATCTGACCAGCCCACGACCATCAAAAAGTACGCGAACCGGCGGCTCTACAACACCGGAACCAGCACTTACGTAACCCTCGAAGATCTCGCGTCGATGGTAAAAGACGGCGAAGATTTTCTCGTCTACGACGCCAAGACCGGCGATGACATCACCCGCACCGTACTCGCCCAGATTATTTTCGAGCAAGAGAACAAGGCGGGACAAAATCTGCTTCCCACCACGTTCCTGCGCCAGCTGATCCGCTTCTACGGCGACAGCATGCAAATGGTGGTGCCGAAATATCTCGAAGCGTCGATCGACACGCTGACGCGCGAGCAGGAAAAATTCCGCAAGCAACTGACCAACACATTTGCGTCCGGTCCGTTCGCGCCGCTCGAAGAACATGTCCGCCGTAACATGGAAATGTTCGAGCGCACGTTCTCGATGTTCAAGCCGTTCGTTCCGCAACGTCCTTCGTCGGCGTCGCCGCCGCACGAAGAGGCCGTTGCCGAACCGCCAGAGACGGACAACATCGACGATCTGCGCAAACAGATGAGGGACATGCAGGATCGGCTCGATCGCATGTCCAAGGAGCCGGGCAAAGAGTAGTCTGGGACGCAGCGTTAAGGGCAGACGCGCACCAGCGCGATCAGCCCAGCGCCGACGTCACCGGTTGAGCGTTATCTGTCCAGGGCCGCTCAGTCGATGCAAGGCCAATGAACCGGCCCTGAATATAATCGCACCCCCAGTCCCGCAGCATGCTGGCTGCTTGCTCGTCCTGCACCCATTCCGCAACGGTCTGGATGTTCAGGCGGCGCGCAAGATCAATCAGGGTCTGCACGAAGGCGCGATCGTCCGCTGATTGCGCAATGTTCTGCACAAAGGCGCCATCGATCTTCACAATATCGACGCCGAGTTTACGCAGGTTGCGAAATGACGTGTAGCCCGCGCCGAAGTCGTCGATCGCAATGCGGCTGCCGAAATTCTTCAGCCGCGAGACGAAACCGCGGACATCGTCTACGTCCTGAATAGCAACGGTTTCCGTAATTTCGACGATTAGCCGCTCGGCAACGCCGGGGTGCGCGCGCATCAGCGATTCGATGCTTGACCACCAGTCCGGATCCATCGTGGTGTCGGGCGATATGTTCAGGCTAAGCTGCACATTTGGCGAGGCCGCGAGTTCCGCGATCGCAAGCTCCAGCACGCGATGATCCACCAATCGTATCAGTCCGAGCTTCTCGGCCACCGGCACGATGTCAGGCGCCAGCAGGAATTGACCGTCGTCCTGTTTCATCCGTACCAGGCACTCATAGAACGCAGGTTTGAGCGACGCCGCATGGACGACGGGCTCGTAAGCTGTCATCAGCCGCCGCTCATTCAACGCGGTGACAATCTCGTCGGTGACGCGGATGTTGACCCGGCGTTGCGCTTCGCGCTCAACGTTCGGACGCCATGACACAGACGAGCCGGTGCGGCGCACCTTCGCCATATCGAGCGCTTCGTGAGCGCGGTTGATGACTTCGTCGACGGTGCGGGCATAGCGCGGCACGTTAACGGCGCCGATCGACGCGGTAGCGCTGACCGGGCCTGATTTGGTCGGAACGACCTCTTCGCGGATGCCGAGCAGGAATCGATCGGCGGCGACGTTCATCGCCTCGACCGAGCAATTCTTGAGAATGAGACCGAACTTGTTTCCCGAGAAGCGACCGAGCACATCGCCGCCGCGCAGACGCGCACGGATGCGCCGGGCGATCTCGCAGATCACTTCGTCAGCGACATCAAAACCAAACGAATCGTTGACCCGCGCCAGATGATCGATGCCGATCAGCATGAAGGCGAACGAAGTCCGGTAGCGCCCGGCCTCCTCGATGGCTTCAGCAAGCGATGCCAGCAAATTGGCGCGATTGAGTTCTCCCGTCACCGGATCGTGCTTGGCCTGCCGCAGCAATTGCTCGTCGTGCGCATGCCGCTCATTGTTGACGCGAACCAAACCTTCGACGCGTGAGAGACGGCCATCGGAGCTTGCAAAGCAATAGCCGGTTTCCTCAATCCATTGCAGCGGAGCTGATGCAGAGATTCGAACGGCGTACTCGATCTGATAGAAGCCGCCCGCGGCAGAAGAGCCCGCAACTGCAGCACTACGGATCGCTTGTGCCGGTTCGATCAGTTTTGCCAGCGCTGCGCCGCTCGCCAACGATTCAACAGGAATCCCGGGGAAAACCAGTACGGTATTGTCGCCCCAGATAATTTGGTCAGCCACAACATCCCAGACGAACGCAGCATGACCCAGTTTTTGAAGAATCGCGCCAGCATCGGGCCCGGTTCGCGCCTGGCCGGACGGCAGCACGTTGCGAAGCGAATGCCGCTGACTTTCTGAAGCGAGATTGTCGGCCGTGGTCAAAGTCGCCTCGTTTCGGGACGTGCGGTGATTCTGGTGTCAGATTACGGCGTCCAATCCCGCGCAGACTAGGAAATGTTCCTGAAGATTTCGGCAAGCACCGGTATTTTTTAGCGCCCAACAGTATCAATGCCCGCCATGGTTACTGTTCTTGCCCGCGCTCCTGAGCAAATTAGCTAATCCACGCTTCGGCTTACCTAATCGGCGGCGCTGTTCGGTCTGCATCTGGCCTGGCGGATGAGCCTAGGCACTTTGACTTCCTTGGGCCCATAGCGGCCGCGGGCGACTCCGGCATGGCCCTTGCGACGCCTGCCTGGAGAGAGGGCAGAATGTCTCATAACGGGACAGCACCGCATCTCTGCTTGAGCAGGCGCGCAATGAACATTTCGAAGATTCAACCAGCCAACAGCAATCGCGACTTCTCCACCGCGAATGAAGCTCGAAGCGCCACCAATCCGGTGCCAGCGACAACGGCTCTGATCCCCGTCGCTGGACCGACGGCGGCCGCTCGCACAGCGACCAGCCATTACCGGCCCGACCCGGCCTTCGTGGCTCATTTGATCGCCATTGCCCAGCAATCGCCCCAGACGCGAAACCTGCGGCGTGCGAGCCTTGGTGAGGCGCACGGGCGCTACGAGGCCGCGCGGCCGGCAACCCCGTTGAGCGGTCTGTTGCTGTCGATGGTCGCCTAGGTCCGATCGGCGCGGCTGTTCGCCATCACGGGATCAGCGTGCTCGCCAATATGCGCGGGCTCGGCGGCAACCGGCACTGGACTTGGAGCGGGAGTTTCAGCCGGTGCCGATACTTCTGCCGCCGGTTCAGGACCCAACGCGACCTCCGGTTCGGCCCCTGAGACGACGGGCGGCGCGAGATCGGTGGCCGCTGACGGTTCGAATTTCGGTTCTGGTGGCGGAGGAGCATCCTGACGCCGCGCGGCTTTTGCAGAAGCACCAGCAACGGCGGGACGAGGACCTCGCGCACGGATAGCAACGCTGGCGAGACAGTCCACCAGCGCGAGCACCGTCAACAGGAAGAAGGTGGATGTCGCGAACGCCGGCAGCATGACAAATTCGGCGGCCGCGCCGGCAAACACCAGAAACGACAGCAGGTGGTCGGTAAAATATTTCGCACCGGGCCGCGCGGCTTTGATGACCTCGAACATCAACAGCAGCATGCCGAGCGCAAGCAGCGCATCGCTGAACGTGACGGTCCAGGTGACGCCGGACATCAGCTTGATCATCGTCACCGGCGCGCTAAACGCGACACCCGGCATCAGAAACACGATGATGTTGTAGATCGCGAGCGGAATCAGCAGCAGCGGGAAACCGATCACTTGCATCGGCACACCTTCCAGTCAGAACCGCGTGCAATCGGATTTTCGATCGAACCGCCCGGCCCGCTTTAACTCGAACCTCTGGCCATTCTGTGACAACCGCTCTGCGACATCCGCGCCATTCAATACGGCACGATGTCTCGTCGTCAGTCTTCTTTCTTCGCCTTCAGGATCTGACGGCCCTTGTACATCCCGGTTTTCAGATCGACGTGGTGCGGACGACGCAATTCGCCCGAATCCTTGTCTTCCACATAGGTCGGCGTCTTCAGCGCGTCGGCGGAGCGGCGCATGCCACGGCGCGACGGCGATGTTTTACGTCTCGGAACAGCCATTGTACGGGTCCTTGCAGAAAGCTCATTCGGGCCCGTCATCCTGAAAAGGACGACGCGACGCCCGGTGCCAAAAAATCGAATTGAAGCCGGGCTTATAGAGGAAGTATTACTCGGAGGCTAGGGCATGATCCCGAAAAGTGGATACCGGTTTTCGGACCGGACCATGCCCAAAAAACTAGGATCAGCGACGAGACTGAATTCAAGACAATTGAGCAGGCTGAGCGGCTGGACGGCTCAAAATGGGGCCAAAACGCCTCATTACGCGCGGTTTCCGGTCCAGCAAGAGGCGATCACGGCCTGCGCCCGCGCGGCATAGGTTCCGCCCATTCTCCTCACCGCCGGACTTGGCTGGCGGGCGCTGCGGGTCACCGGATTGGGCAGGATCGCCGCCAGAAGCCCCGCCTCGCGAGCATTCAGCGCGGCAGCCGTCTTGCCGAACGCATTCGCCGCCCCCTCCTCAATGCCAAACTGTCCGTCAGGCCCCCATTCGGCGATATTGAGGTAGATTTCCAGCACCCGGCGCTTTGGCAGCACGAAGTCGATCCAGAGCGCCAGCGGAAACTCGAGCGCCTTGCGGACAACACTGCGGCCCGGCCACAAGAACAGGTTTTTGGCCACCTGCTGGGTGATCGTGGAGCCGCCGCGCGCCACCTCACCGTCCTGAACATCTTCGATCACATCGCGCACTGAATCCCAATCGATGCCACGGTGCGTGCAGAATTTCGCGTCTTCGGCGCCGACTACTGCGCGCGGCACGGCGGGTGATATCTCGCCCAGACTGGCCCAATCGCGCGATACCGTCGCGCCGGTGATCCAGCGGCCAACCATCAGGGTCGAGACCGGATTGATGAAACGGTAAAGCGGAGTCAGCGCATAAGGCAGCAGCAGCAAAAGCAACACGGCCAAAAGTATTTTGCGGATCAGGCGCAAGACAGACCGACCGGTTCAAAAAGGTTGCGGGTGGCGCGATTGCGCCCGGTCCTAACTGTTAGCTCTGCCAATGGTTCGGCGCCAGATCGGCCCCAATCGCCGCCTGATCGCTCCCTGGCGGAATTGACGAAGCCGCCGCCATGAACGATGGTCCCCGCCGTTTGTGGAGCTTTTCTAAGAATGAATACAGGCACCTTATCCATCGACTTCGGCAAACGTCTCGACAAGACCGCCGAGGCCACCGAAGCCCTGCTGGCCGAGCTTTTGTCCGACGAGCCGCTGGACAACGAGATCGAGCGTCCGAAGCGGCTGATCGAAGCCATGCGTTACGGCAGCCTGAACGGCGGCAAACGGCTGCGGCCGTTTCTGGTGGTTGAAAGCGCCGCCGTGTTCGGCGTCTCGCCGAAGGGCGCGCTGCTCGCCGGTGCGGCACTCGAATGCATCCATTGCTATTCGCTGGTTCACGACGATCTGCCGGCGATGGACAACAGCGATCTGCGCCGCGGCCGGCCGACCGCGCACAAGGCCTATGACGACGCAACCGCCATTCTCGCCGGCGACGCCTTACTGACGCTGGCCTTCGACATCACGACGCGCGACGAGATACATTCGGACGCCTCTGTGCGGCTCGCACTAACGCGCGCACTCGCACGCGCCTCTGGCATCGGAGGTATGGCAGGCGGCCAGATTCTTGACCTCGCCGGCGAAGGCCGCTTCGGCGACAAGACGCCGCCCGACGTCTCGAAACTTCAGCAGATGAAAACCGGCGCGCTGTTGCGCTTCGCCTGTCAGGCGGGTGCCATTCTCGGCCGCGCATCGCAAAAAGAATATGCCGCGCTCGACGATTATGGCCGCGCATTCGGTGAAGCCTTCCAGATCGCCGACGACTTGCTGGACGTGGAAGGCGATGCGGCCGCGCTCGGCAAGAACACCGGCCAGGACGCAGCCCTCGGCAAGACGACGTTCGTGACACTGCTCGGCATCGATGGAGCCAAGAAGCGGCTGCGAGATCTGCTGGCGCGCGCGGATGCAACGCTGTCCATGTTCGGCGAAAAAGCGGATGTGCTGCGCGCAGCCGCGCGATTCGTGGCGGAGCGAAAAAGCTAACAAAGCCATTCTCAGGATCGGGGAGATGCAGCACAAATCGCTTCCCAAACTGATCCGGATCGTCAAGGCCCGGCCGCGAATGTTCATCGCGATCGGTATTGGTATCCTGACTTTTTTTGTACTGCCCTCATCGCTGCGGCCGATTACCCGCGCGCTCCTCGCGTGGAATGTCATTGCATTGATCTACCTGCTGCTCGCTTTCGCGCTCGCAGCAACGTCGGGGGCCGATTACATCCGGCGCAACGCGGTCGCACAGGATGACGGGCGTTTTTTCATTTTGATTTTCACCAACGCCGCGGCAATGGCGAGCCTTGCGGCGATTGTCGCCGAGCTCGGCGTCAAGACCCGTGGCGCACCCGAACTTACTCTGGCGGTCGTAACCATTGCGCTATCATGGGCCGCGGTTCACACGACATTCGCCCTGCACTACGCGCACGAGTATTATCGCGCCAAAAAACCCGGCGGATTGTTGTTTCCCGGCGGCGGCGAACCGGACTATTGGGATTTTGCCTACTTCTCATTCGTGATCGGCATGACAGCCCAGGTATCGGACGTCGGAATTTCGGATAAGATCATTCGACGAACGGCAACCGCCCACGGCATCACGTCATTTGTATTCAACACCGCACTCCTCGCCCTGATGGTCAACATCGCTGCGAGTGCGATCTGACCCGACGATTAACGAAGGCAGAGCAATGGCGAAGAAGAAAACACAACAGCCCCAACCCCCCGGCAATGCAGACAAGTCCACGAACGTCCCGGCCAACAAAAAGCCTCCCGCCAAGCCGAAGGCAGATGAAGACGACCTTTACGACCAGGGCGACATCGCTACGCCACGCCGCGATCCGCCCTACGAGGACGGGCTTTAGAACAACGATTCAGCTTCGTTGATTCTGGCGCACCGCTTTTCATCATGTTGGATATGATCGTGCCCAAACCGTCGGCTTGACCTGATCCTCCCGACGCGCCAAGCAGGCAGGCAATGACGGGGACATTCCAGACCTTCCTGCTGCTCGTCGCGGTGCTCGCCGCCACCGCCACCCTCGCGCGCAAGTTCAATCTGGCGCCGGCGATCCTGCTGCTTGTGACCGGCATCGTGCTTGCGTTCCTGCCAGGCCTGCCGCCTGTCGTTCTTGCGCCCGAGATCGTGCTTCTGATGCTGCTGCCGCCGCTGATCTATTCGGCGGGCGTGTCGATGAGCTGGCGCGAATTCAAATCCAATTTACGGCCGATCACGATGCTCGCGATCGGCTGCGTCGTATTCACAACCTGCACGGTCGCCGCCGCGGCCCATTGGGTGCTCGGCCTGCCATGGGCGGTCGGATTTCTGCTCGGCGCGATCGTCTCGCCGCCGGACGTGGTCGCGCCGCTGGCGATTGCGCGGCGATTGAAAATGCCACGGCGCATTCTCGTCATCCTCGAAGGCGAAGGTCTCGCCAACGACGCCACCGCGTTGATCCTCTACCGCTTCGCCGTGATCGCGATCACCGTTGGCACGTTCTCGCTGACGAAAGCCACCGGCACCTTCGCCGCGATCGTGGCGGGCGAACTCGTCTATGGCATTTTCGTCGGCTGGCTGAGCCTGCGTCTGCGGCATCTGGCGCGCGATCCCCGAATCGAGATCACGCTATCGCTGCTGACGCCATATCTTGCTTACTGGGTGCCTGAGCATCTCGGCGGCTCCGGCGTGCTCGCAACGGTTGCCGCCGGGATTTATGTAAGCTGGAACGGGCCGCTGCTGATCTCGTCGGCGACGCGTCTTCAAGGCGTGTTCTTCTGGGACCTGGTCATCTGGCTGATCGAGGGTCTGCTGTTCCTGCTGATCGGCTTCCAGATGCGCCTGCTGATGGAGAAAGCCAACGCGCTGCCCGCAAGCGAGGTTCTAACCGCAATCGCGCTGGTCTCGGGGATCGTCATCGCTGCACGGTTTGCATGGGTTTTTCCGGCGACCTATGTGCCACGATGGCTCAGCAAACGGATTGCGCGCAACGATCCTTTGCCGTCGTGGCGTTCGGTGTTCGTCATCGCTTTCACCGGCATCCGTGGCGTGGTGTCGCTTGCGGCAGCACTGGCGATCCCGCTGACGCTGCCGGGCGGCGAGAATTTCCCACACCGCGATCTGATCCTGTTCGTGAGTTTCGGCGTGATCTTCGTCACGCTGGTCGGGCTGGGCCTGACGCTTCCGTTCGTGGTGAAGCTGCTTGGATTGAATGAGCACGGCCATGCTGAGGAGCATCATGAGCGCGAGACCGAGATCGCCGCGCGCCGCGCCATCATCAGCTCCGGACGCGCGCATCTCGACGAGATGATTGCCAGCCGAAATCTTCCCGAAAGCCTCGCGGGATTTCTGGAAGCACGCCACAACACGCGCGTTCTCGCCTTGCCCGATCCTCCGAAGGAAGACGGCCAATTCACGCCATCAACGCTGGGCGCTCCGATGGTGCGCGAAATCATCGCGGCCGAGCGAAAGCGCCTGCACGAGTTGCTGCGGGAGGGACAGATCACCGACGAGACACGGCGACGGATCGAGCGCGATCTCGACCTGGAGGAAGCCGTCGTCAACAACCGGGAAAAAAGTGGACCTATTTAATTATTCTGCTGCGGTCCGTCCGGTCGAACCATAACGCTGATCGATATAGTCGATCACCAGCGCCTTGAAGTCGGTGGCGATGTTAGCGCCGCGTAGCGTGCGGAATTTCTTGCCGTCGACGAACACCGGCGCAGCTGGCGTCTCGCCAGTGCCTGGCAGCGAAATGCCAATGTCGGCATGTTTGGATTCGCCGGGACCGTTGACGATGCAACCCATCACCGCGACGTTAAGCGCCTCGACGCCGGGATAGCGCGTCTTCCACGCCGGCATTTCGTCGCGGATAAAATTCTGAATATCGCGCGCCAGTTCCTGGAACGTCGTCGATGTGGTGCGGCCGCAACCCGGACACGCTGCGACCAGCGGCACGAAGGTGCGGAAACCCATGGTCTGCAGGATTTCCTGCGCGACTTGCACTTCCAAAGTTCGATCGCCGCCCGGCTCCGGCGTCAACGACACGCGGATGGTGTCGCCGATGCCTTCCTGCAGCAGGACGCTCAGCGCAGCAGCCGATGCGACGATACCCTTCGAGCCCATGCCGGCTTCGGTCAGGCCCAAGTGAATGGCGTAATCCGAACGCGCAGCGAGATCGCGATACACCGCGATCAGATCCTGCACGGCGGACACTTTCGCGGACAGAATGATCTTGTCGCGCGGCATGCCGATCTCTTCGGCGCGTGCGGCGGATCCCAATGCCGACTGAACCATGGCCTCGCGCATCACGGCACGCGCATCGCGTGGCGATGCCAGTAGCGCGTTCTCGTCCATCAGCTTGGCGAGCAATTCCTGATCGAGCGAACCCCAGTTGGCGCCGATACGGACGGCCTTGTTATTCTTGATGGCGATCTCGACGATGTCGGTGAACTGGGTGTCGCGTTTGTCCTTGAAGCCGACATTGCCCGGATTAATGCGATACTTGTCGAGCGCCGCCGCACATGCCGGATGATCGGCGAGCAGCTTGTGGCCTATATAATGAAAATCACCAATCAGCGGCACATCGACGCCGAGCTTCAGCAGCCCGTCGCGAATGTGCGGAACTGCAGCAGCTGCTTCGTCGCGGTCCACCGTGATGCGCACCATCTCCGAGCCCTTGCGGGCGAGCGCTGCGACCTGCTCGATGGTGCCGGCGATATCGGCGGTGTCGGTGTTGGTCATCGACTGCACGACGATCGGCGCGCCGCCGCCGACCTTGACGTTGCCGACGGTGGCCTGAACGCTGCGGTGACGCGGCGCGGGGCCTGCAACATCGACGGTTTGCATAGTCTCGATTTTGTTCATGAGCGCTCAGATATCAGGTCTTTATGACGCCCTGCAATAGAATCGGACCACTAGGCCGGTCTTGCAGGAGGCCGGTTAACGAGGATCAGCCCTGCAATGACGAGCATGGCCGCGGCGATAAACACCGGCGAAATCGGGTCGTTCAGGATGACATATCCGCCAATCACGCCAAACAACGGCGTCATGAACGTGAATGCCGATAACTTACTGGCCGAATAGGATTTTATCAGGGCATACCAGATCAGGAAGGTGGTGCCGACCACCCAAAAGCTCTGATATGCCAAGGAGATAAGCGGCACCGCCCGCGGCCAGCCGGTGACGGTTTCGCCAAACATCCAGGCGCTCAGGGCCAAGATAGGAACTGAGACAGCCAATTGATAAGACAGGGTTTTTTCCGCTGGAGCCTGCAATAGCCGGCTGGCCTTAACCAGCAAAGTCGTCGCCGCCCAGAGCACGCCGGCGGCCATCAGCATGGCGTCGCCGAGGAGGGTTTTTGCGTCGACGGAGGCTTGTGGCAATCCCATGGCAAGCGCCAATCCGGTGAACGACAGCGCCAGGCCGGACCATTGCATCGGACTCAGCCGTTCGTTCCAGAGCAGCCGCGAGCCGAGCGCCACCACGAAAGGCGCAGTGTAGAGAAAAACCACCGCGCGCGAGGCGCTGGTCAGCAGCAGTCCGCGATAGATCAGAATGAACTCGACCCCGAACAGCACGCCACAGAAAATTCCGGACCACAGCGTGCCGTCGCGCTCGAACATTTTCGTTCCGCGAACGGCCGCCGCGATCAGCACCACCAGCAATCCGCCGAGCGAACGAATCGTCGCCTGAACCAGCGGTGGAATATCCGGCAGCGCCACCTTCACCGAAATCTGGTTGAAGCCCCAGCTCAGGCACAGCATCACGACGAGCGCGATGGCGACGGCGCCGAGCGGCCGCCCAGCGGGCAATATCATCGGCGGCGGTGTGGTCATTGGCGCTCAGTCCTGGCTTGTCGCCATGTTGTTTGTAATTATGGTTTGCAGTGATTGCAGGTACCGGTGATTTCGACCACGGACATCTTCGGCACAAAGCCCGTGACACGCGCGGCATCGTTGAGACTTTTAGCAACCGGGGCTGCGGGCACCTCGCCGACCGAACCGCATTGATCACAGATCAGAAACGCCACCATCGAGGTGTCGTCGTGATCGTGGGCGCAGGCGAGAAACGCATTGCGGCTTTCGATGCGATGAACGAGGCCGTTCTCCATCAGAAAATCCAGCGCGCGATAGACCGTGATCGGCGCGGGCCGCGCCATCGTCTTCGCCAGTTCGTCGATCACCTCATAGGCGCCGAGCGGACGATGGCTCGACAGTAGCGCCTGCAGCACCTGACGGCGGATGGGGGTGAAGCGCTGACCGCGATCCTTGCAGACCTTTTCCGCGTGCGTGAGCGCATCGGCCGCGCAGCGGTCGTGATCGTGGCCGGGGGCCGGAAATGCGGGCTTGGCTTTGGTCATCGGCCTCTATGTAGCGCATCGGAGGCGGGTTTGCCCGTGTTTTGATGCTTGTCGTCCCTGCGAAAGCAGGGACCCATACCATTCCGAGCGAATGGTGCTGCTCAATACCGCCGAAACTTTCCAGCCACCATTGGCTGCTGAGGTTATGGATCCCGGCTCGCGCTTCGCTTGGCCGGGACGACAACCAATTTGCACCGATTGCTACAGATCAAAAAACACGGTCTCTCTCTCGCCCTGCAGATGCACGTCGAAGCGATAAGCCGCGCCCTGCTTTGTCGCCATCAGCGTGTTGCGACGCTCAGACGGCACCAGCGCCAGCACCGGATCGGTCGCGTTCGCAGCTTGGCCGACGAAATAGATGCGACTGTACGTCTGCATCGTCATGC
This sequence comes from Hyphomicrobiales bacterium, assembly GCA_021732625.1. Lineage (GTDB taxonomy): Bacteria > Pseudomonadota > Alphaproteobacteria > Rhizobiales > Xanthobacteraceae > SG-bin9. Next base: position 1,835 of record JAKFUP010000045.1, on the reverse strand, counting down.
CGCGTGCGAACACCGCGAGCAGGATATGCGGCGCCTGCAGCTTGCCATCCGGATCGGGCACCTGTCCCGGTTTGACCGTGTCGAACGCGAACGCACCGCTGGCATCGGTGCCGACACGACCAAAACCGCGAAACGCCGTGTTCGCCAACGTGCCTTGAGTCTGATCGGCAAAGCGCCCCTGCCCGTCCGCCTGCCATATCTCCAGCATGCTGTCGACGACCGGCTTGCCGTCGCCGTCGAACACCTGACCCTCGATGCGGATGCGTTCGCCCACCGCGTCTGGCGTGGCGAGGTTGTTGCCGAACGCATCGTTCCAGCGATAGTCGGTGCCGGGCGTCAGACCGTACTTGAAGTATGGCCCGACCGTCTGCGACGGCGTGATGCCAGACACGGGTTTGCCGGACATTATTTGGACTCCATAGGCGTCGCGTTCCGCCCTCGCAGCACGATGTCGAAGCGATAGCACAGCGCCCAGTCCGGTTTGGTGTTGTCGAGATCGAAGCTCGACACCATGCGCTTGCGCACGTTCTCATCGGGAATCGAATTGTAGATCGGATCGAACGCAAACAGCGGATCGTTCGGGAAATACATCTGCGTCACCAGACGCGAGACAAACGAATGGCCGAACACCGAAAAGTGGATGTGCGCCGGCCGCCACGCATTGTGGTGATTGCCCCACGGATACGCTCCGGGCTTGATGGTGACGAAACGGAAGTAGCCCTTGTCGTCGCTCTTGCAGCGGCCCGCTCCGGTGAAGTTGGGATCGAGCGGCGCGGGGTGCTGATCCACCGCATGGATGTAGCGCCCGCAAGCATTGGCCTGCCAGACCTCGACCAGCGTGTTGGCGACGCCGCGGCCGTCTTCATCTTTCACGTAGCCATGAACGATAATGCGTTCGCCGAGCGGTTCGCCGTCATGCTGGATGGTGAGATCGTGATCGTTCTCACGCACGGCCTCGTGGCCGTAGGCCGGTCCGGTGAGTTCGGACAGCGTGTGACGCATAATGACCAGCGGCTTCTGCGGCGCGCGCTTCGTCGTACTTTTGTAAGCCGGCGACAAACGCGGCGCGTGGATCGAATTGCTTTCGCGCGGATAGACCAGGGTCATGGCGGTATCCTCATCTCAGCCGCAGTCACGTCGTCATGCCCGCGCTCGTCGCGGGCATCCACGTCTTTTTCTGCAACTCGGCGAAGAAGACGTGGATGGCCGGGTCAAGCCCGGCCATGACAGGATTTGCTATCAGCTCAGCTTCTCGATGGCGGCTGCAACGCCCTGACCCACGCCGACACACATGGTTGCCAAGGCAAGCTTTCCGCCCCGCTTCTCCATACCGTGAACCGCCGTCAGCGCCAAGCGGGCGCCGCTCATACCGAGCGGGTGGCCGAGCGCGATCGCGCCGCCATGCGGATTGACGAAGTCCGCGTCGTCCTTGACGCCGAGCTGGCGCATGCAGGCGATGCCCTGCGAAGCAAAGGCTTCGTTCAGCTCGATCAAATCGAAGTCGGAGATCTTGAGCCCAAGCCGTTCCATCAGCTTGCGCGTCGCCGGCACCGGGCCGATGCCCATGATGCGCGGCGGCACGGCCGCCGAGGCAAGACCGAGAATGCGCGCACGCGGCGTGAGACCATGCTTCTTCACAGCGGCTTCCGAGGCGAGGATCATCGCAGCCGCGCCGTCGTTGACGCCGGACGCGTTGCCGGCCGTCACGGTGCCGGGATTGCGCACGATCGGCTTCAGCTTGGTGAGACCCTCAAGCGTCGTCTCGGGACGCGGATGCTCGTCCTTGTCGACGATCGTCGGCCCGGCCTTGCCGCCAGGGATCGTCACCGGCGTGA
>JAKFUP010000193.1 GCA_021732625.1 Hyphomicrobiales bacterium | reverse complement strand
CGGCAACATGGTGATGGCCTCGAAAGCCACCCGCACCATGGTCGATCCGGATTCCAACATCGAGAAGGTGGTCGATCTCGGTTTCGTCGGCGAGCCCGAGAAGGTCGATCTGACATTGCTCAACCAGTTGATCGGTCACGAGTTGATTCCCGTTCTGGCGCCGCTTGCGACCTCGGCCTCGGGGCAAACCTTCAACGTCAACGCCGATACGTTTGCTGGCGCGGTCGCGGGCGCGCTCAAAGCCAAGCGCCTGCTGCTGCTGACCGATGTGCCCGGCGTGCTCGACAAATCGAAGAAGCTGATCCCGGAACTGTCGATCAAGGACGCGCGCAAGCTGATTGCCGACGGCACCATCTCTGGCGGCATGATTCCCAAGGTGGAAACCTGCATCTATTCGCTGGAAGCCGGTGTCGAAGGCGTGGTTATCATAGACGGCAAAACGCCGCACGCAGTGCTGCTCGAACTGTTCACCGACCAGGGTACAGGAACGCTGATCCACAAGTGACGCCGCACGCATCCTCCGTTCAGTTCAGCGTCGGACCGGCAACACGGGCGTACGCTGGATTTATCGCAGCTTTGCTTATGGGCTTTGCATCCACCCGCGCCCACGCCGACCTCAAGCTCTGCAACCGCATGAGCTATGTGGTCGAGGCCGCCATCGGCATCGACAGCGCCAATACCACCGCGACGCGCGGCTGGTTCCGGATCGATCCCGCGCAATGCCGCGTCGTCATTCAAGGCACGCTGGCGGCCGACCGCCTGATGCTCAATGCACGCGCGCTGCCGATCTATGGCACGACGCCGTTGCAGCAAAACGGCCAGCATACACTCTGCACCGCGCCGGACAACTTCACCATTGCTGCCGCGCGCCAGTGCCGCAGCGGACAGACACCGGCGCCGTTCACCGAGATCAAGCCGACCGCGACCGCCGACGGCCATCTTGTCGCTTATCTCGCCGAGGACAACGAATACGACGACGAGCAGGCGCGGCTTGCCGCCATTCAACGTCTGCTGGTGATCGCGGGTTATGACGCGGCTCCGATCGACGGCGTCGATGGGCCGAAGACGCAAGGCGCGCTCGCGGCATTTCTGAAGAGCCGGAATTTGCCGGCGGAGACGACGCAATCGCCGAACTTCTTTGACACGATGGTCAAGGCCGTCCAGACGCCGGCCAGCGGCAGCCTCGCCTGGTGCAACGAGACGCCACATGCGGTGATGGCCGCGATCGCGACCGACGACGGCAAAGCGGTCGTCAGCCGCGGCTGGTATCGCATCGAGCCGCGCAAGTGTCTCAGTCCGGATGTGGCCGGTCAGCCAAAACGAATCTTCAGCTTTGCCGAGGCGATCGATGCGGAAGGCCGCCCGGTCAAACTCTCGCCAACCCGAACGCTGAGCTGGGGTGGCAATACTACGTTTTGCACCCGCGAATCCAAATTCGAATCCAATGAACAGGGCGATTGCGCTTCACGTGGTCTCTCGGCTACCGGCTTTGCGGCCATCGACATCAACGCCCCGAACAAGACGATCCGGCTGACGACGCCTTGATTATTTACAACACCCCTCACCCGATCCCTCGCACAGCTCGGGACCACCCTCTCCCCGCATGCGGGGAGAGGGAAGAGCAGCGCGCAGCGCTGCGAAGGGTGAGGGGCAATCTAAATGCACGATAAAATAAGAACTCCTCGTTCCTTCGCCCATATCGAGACTTGGGTGTTCGATCTGGACAACACCCTCTATCCACATCACGTCAACCTTTGGCAGCAGGTCGATGTGCGGATTCGCGAATATGTCTCGCGCTTCTTCAACATCTCGCACGACGAAGCCTTCAAGATACAAAAGGAATACTACCGCGACTACGGAACCACCATGCGCGGCATGATGACGAAACACGACATCAGCGCCGAAGACTATCTGGCTTACGTCCACCAGATCGATCATTCGCCGCTTGAACCCAATCCACAGCTTGGCGCAGCGATCGGAGCATTACCCGGACGCAAGCTGATCCTGACCAACGGCACTATCGCGCATGCGTCGAAGGTGCTGGAGCGCCTCGGCATCCAGGATCGCTTTGAAGCCGTGTTCGACATCATCGCCGCCGAACTCGAACCCAAGCCCGCCCTGCAAACCTACCGCCGCTTTCTCGACATCCATAACGTCGATCCGGCAAAGGCCGCGATGTTTGAGGACCTCTCGCGCAATCTCACCGTGCCGCACGATCTCGGCATGACCACCGTGCTGGTGGTGCCGGACGGCAGCAAGGACGTGGTGCGCGAGGCATGGGAGCTGGAAGGCCGCGACGCCGCGCATGTCGATTGGGTCACCGACGATCTTGCGGGGTTTCTGGATAAGATTATCCGTCGTCCCCACGAAAGCGAGGACCCATAGCCACCGGCTTCGCATTGTCAGAAATATAACGGCCGACCTGTTGAATTATGCCGTCAGCGTGTATGGGTCCCCGCTTTCGCGGGGACGACAAACCTTGACTCTCCCCCGTCGAATCCCGACAAAAGCCCCACAAAAATCAACACTGCCGCAGGAAATCACGATGTCCCTCGCCTCCCTTGAATCCGCCGTTAACGCCGCCTTCGATGCGCGCGATACCATCAGCGCCGCGACCAAGGGCGAGGTACGCGAGGCGGTCGATCATGCACTCGAGCTGCTGGACAAGGGCGAGGCCCGCGTCGCCGAACGCGAGACCAGCGGCAAGTGGAAAGTCAATCAATGGCTCAAGAAGGCCGTGCTGCTGTCGTTTCGCCTGAACGACATGAGTTCGATTTCCGGTGCCGCCGGTGGCGCGAACTGGTGGGACAAGGTGCCGTCGAAATTCGAAGGCTGGGGCGAGAACCGTTTTCGCGCCGCGGGCTTTCGCGCGGTGCCCGGCGCGATCGTGCGCCGCTCGGCGTTTATCGCCAAGAACGTCGTGCTGATGCCGTCGTTCGTAAATCTCGGCGCCTATGTCGATGAATCGACCATGGTGGACACGTGGTCCACGGTCGGCTCCTGCGCGCAGATCGGCAAGCGCGTGCATATTTCCGGCGGCGTCGGCATCGGCGGCGTGCTTGAGCCTTTGCAAGCCGAGCCTGTCATCATCGAGGACGATTGCTTTATCGGCGCGCGCTCGGAAGTTGCCGAGGGCGTCATCGTGCGCAAGGGCGCGGTGCTGTCGATGGGCGTATTTCTCGGCGCATCCACCCAGATCATCGATCGCGACAGCGGCAAGGTCTACATCGGCGAAGTGCCGGAGTATTCGGTCGTCGTCCCGGGCACCCGGCCTGCACGCCCGATGAAGGATGGCTCGCCCGGTCCTGCATTGTCCTGCGCCGTGATCGTCAAAACGGTCGACGAGCAGACCCGTTCGAAAACCAGCATCAACGAGCTGCTGCGGGATTAAACTTATATGTCCACCGCCGATCCCGTTGCCATCACCCGCGATCTGATCCGCTGCCCGTCGGTGACGCCGGCGGACGCGGGCGCGCTCGGCGTACTGGAGGCATTGCTGAAGACCGCAGGCTTCGACGTGTATCGCGTCACCTTCTCGGAGCCCGGCGCGGCCGACATCGACAATCTTTACGCACGGATCGGAACGGCTACGCCCAATCTTTGCTTCGCCGGCCACACAGATGTGGTGCCGGCAGGCGACGAAGCGACGTGGACCCACGCGCCGTTCTCGGGCGACGTCAAGGACGGCTTTCTGTATGGCCGCGGCGCGGTCGATATGAAGGGTGGCATCGGCTGCGCGGTCGCCGCTACCCTCGATTATCTCGCGGCCAATGGCGGCAAACCCAAAGGGTCTGTTTCGTTTCTCATTACCGGCGACGAGGAAGACATCGCCGTCAACGGCACGATCAAGCTGCTGAAGTGGATGGCGGAGCGTGGTGAGACGCTCGATCATTGCGTGCTCGGCGAGCCGAGCAATGTCGATGCCATGGGCGACTGCATCAAGGTTGGCCGGCGCGGCTCGCTGAACGGCGTGCTCACGGTCGAGGGCGTGCAGGGCCATGCCGCCTACCCGCATCGCGCAATGAATCCGATCCCGCACATGGCGCAGCTGATTTCAGCGCTGCTTGCCGATCCACTCGACAAGGGCAACGCACATTTCCAGGCATCTAACCTCGAATTCACCTCGGTCGATGTCGGCAACAAGGCGACCAACGTGATTCCGGCGCAAGTGCGCGCCAAGTTCAACATCCGCTACAACGACATTCACACCGAAGACTCGCTGAAGGCACTCGTCGAAGGCCGCATGACCAAGGCGATGGGTAATCACATCAAGGCGCATATCGTGTGGGAACCGTCGAACGCGAAATCGTTCATCACCAAGCCCGGCCAATTCACCGATCTGGTCGTCGCGGCCATCGAAGCTGAAACCGGCCGCAAGCCCGACCTGAACACCGGCGGCGGTACGTCCGATGCGCGCTTCATCACCAACTACTGCCCGGTGATCGAATTCGGCCTCGTTGGGCGAAGCATGCATGCAGTGGATGAGCGCACGCCCGTCGCCGATCTCGAAAGCTTGACGAAAATCTACCGCGGCATTCTTGAGCGGTATTTCGCATGAGCGGAAAGATTCTCGTTCTCACCGCGCTCGACGATGAACTGAAAAAAACCAGTGCGCCCGAGAACGTCGAGGTGATCTACACCGGCATGGGCAAGGTCAACGCCGCCAGTGCCGCGACGCTGGCGCTGCTGGTGTTGCGGCCTTCGATTGTCATCAACTACGGCACCGCGGGTTCGCTCAATCCATCCGTTCAAGGCCTTGTAGAAGTGTCACGCGTGATCCAGCGCGACATGCTGGCGATGCCGCTGGCGCCGCGCGGCCGCACGCCTTATTCGCCGGAGTTCGATCATTTCGCGTCGGGGCGAGACGGCGTCACCTGTGGCACCGGCGACAGTTTCGTCATGGCATCCGATCCGTGGATGACCGAGCAAGCCATCGACATCGTCGATATGGAGCTATTCGCGATCGCGCATGTCTGCGTGCGCCATAGCATTCCGTGGCGCGCGTTCAAGTTCGTCAGCGATTCGGCTGACAGCGACGCCGCCGATCACTGGAAGGACAATATCGCCAAGGGCGAAGTATTGTTCTGGGAGATGATGAAGACGCTCAGCGCGCCACAACCCTAATAATTCACGCCTAATAATCCACTCGCACCAGATACAAGCCGTCCGGCGGCGAGACCGGGCCACACGCGGCACGATTGCGCGCGGCAAGTGCCGCAGCAAGATCGTCGGCGCTCCAGCGGCCCGAACCGACCCACACCAGAGAGCCGACCATCGAGCGCACCTGGCTGTGCAGGTATGACCGCGCCGACGTCACGACATCGATCGCATCGCCATTGCGAATGACATCGAGCTGATCGAGCGTTTTTTCCGGCGACTTGGCTTGACACTCCGTGTGGCGAAACGTCGTGAAATCGTGTTTGCCGATCAGACGCTGCGCGCCTTCGTGCATGGCATCGCTGTCGAGCATCTGGGGCACGCGCCAGGCATGCCCTGCATCGACCGCGAGGTTGGAGCGGCGATTGACGATGCGGTAACGATAGTGCCGTTTGATCGCCGAGAAGCGCGCTTCGAATGCGTCCGGCACGATCTCGGCCGACAGGATGCCGATCGGATGCGGGCGGATGTGCGCGTTCAGTCCGTCACGCAAACGGCCGGGCGCGAACTCTTTCGCCAGATCGACATGCGCCACCTGCCCGAGTGCGTGGACGCCGGCATCGGTGCGCCCCGCGCCATGCACACGCGCATCCTCGCCGCTGATCGCCTTCACCGCAGCTTCGAGCGCACCCTGCACCGACGGCAACGTGTCCTGCACCTGCCAGCCGAAAAACGGCGTGCCGTCATATTCGATGATGAGCTTGTAGCGGGGCACTATTTCACCAACAGAGGCGGCTTGAGCGGCGTGCCGCGCAAAAATTCATCCGCCTGCATCGGCTGCTTTCCGGTCCGCTGCATGTCGACAATGCGGATCGCACCCTCACCGCACGCGATTGTCAGCTTGTCATCGAGCAAAGTGCCCGGCGCGCCGGAACCGCTCGCGACCGCGCAGCGCAGGATTTTCACGCGCACCTGCTCGCCACCAATCGGAAACTCGCACCACGCGCCGGGAAACGGCGACAGGCCATGGCAATGCCGCAGCACGTCCTGCGCGGGTTTGCTCCAATCGATCTTGGCTTCCAGCTTGTCGATTTTGGCTGCGTAGGTAACGCCAGTCTCACTCTGCTTGGTGAGTTGCAATTGCCCGCGCTCCAGCGCACCGACCGCACGCACCATCAAATCCGCGCCGATCCGCGACAGCCGATCATGTAACTCGCGCGTCGTCATCGCGTCGGTGATCGGTAGCCGCTCGGCCATCGCAACATCGCCGGTATCGAGGCCGATATCCATCTTCATGACCATCACGCCACTCTCGGCGTCGCCGGCCATGATCGCGCGATTGAGCGGCGCGGCTCCGCGCCAGCGCGGCAGCAGCGACGCGTGCAGGTTGAAACAGCCAAGCGGCGGCACATCGAGAATGGCCTGCGGCAGGATCATGCCGTAAGCGACCACGACCGCCGCATCGGCGTCGAACGCACGCATCTCGGATTCGGCTTCCGGCGTCTTCAACGTCTTCGGCGTCAGCACCGGCACGCCGAGCCGCCGGGCTTCAATCTCCACGGGCGAGGCCTGCAACTTCATGCCGCGCCCGGCCGGTTTCGGCTCGCGCGTGTACACCGCCACGATCTCGTGGCCGTGGCCTGCGAGTTCGAGCAACGTCGGCACCGCGAAATCCGGCGTGCCCATGAAGATCAGACGAAGCGGCATGATTGCGTTGATCCAATCCAGAAGTGCTTTTTAGTCGTCATGCCCGCGCTTGTCGCGGGCATCCCGATAAGGAACGCAATGTCTTGATGATCGGGATGGCCGGGACAAGCCCGGCCATGACGGAAAACCTACTTCTCCGCCAGCTTCGCGGCCTTGGTAAACTTCTTCAGCACGCGGTCGCGTTTCAGCTTGGAGAGATAATCCACGAACAGCTTGCCTTCCAGATGGTCGATCTCATGCTGGATACAGGTCGCGTACAGCCCCTCGGCATCTTCCTCGTGCATCTTGCCGTCGAGGTCCATGAAGCGCACGCGGACGCGCGCCGGCCGCTCGACTTCCTCGTAGTAATCCGGGATCGACAGGCAGCCTTCCTCGTAAGTTGAGGTTTCTTCCGACGACGACAGGATTTCTGGATTGATGAAGACACGCGGGTCGGTGCCGTCTTCCTTCTTGGCGAGGTCCATGGTGATCAGCCGGATCGGCTGCGCGACCTGAATCGCCGCGAGCCCGATTCCCGGCGCATCGTACATGGTCTCGAACATGTCCTCGGCGAGCTTGCGGATCACGGGCGTGACTTTCTCAATGGGCTTGGACACAAGCCGCAATTGCTTGTCCGGTAGAACGATGATCTCGCGAATGGCCATGCCGCGCGATGTAATGGGCGCGCGGGAACGGGTCAATTGCCGTGTTCCGCAGGCGATTGCTTGGCGTTAACCGGCGCTTAACCATAAAAATTAGCTCGCTGTTAACCATAAATGTTCCCTCTTCGTTCGCATATTCATCCGAATCGGCTACAAGCAGCCAATGCAGGACATTCTTTTCATGGTGGGCGACGTGCCCGTCACGGCCGTCAGGGCGCTGATCGCCTTCGGCGCGCTCGCGCTGATTCTTCTTCTCTCGATCGCCATCGTGATCGCGCGCGGCGGACGCGCGAACGAGAGCGCTGCGGCGATGCAGGTGATGCGAACGCAGGAACTGGAGCTGCGGCTCACCGATATGTTGCGCGCGCAATCGGAAACCTCCGGCCGCATGCAGGAGATGGGCGCGGCGCTGGCCGGCCGGCAATCAGACATGGCGCGCGCGGTGAGCGAGCGGCTCGATGCGGTTCAGCATCGCGTCGGCCAGTCGATGGAACAGACCACCCGCAACACGATGGAAAGCCTCAGCGTGCTGCACGAGCGGCTCGGCATCATCGATAGCGCGCATAAGAACCTCACCGATTTGACCACACAGGTCACAACCCTGCGCGACGTGCTCGCCAACAAGCAGTCGCGCGGCGCGTTCGGTCAGGCGCGGATGGAAGCCATCGTGCAGGATGGTATGCCGAAAGGCTCCTACGCATTCCAGTATACGCTGAACAACGGCAAACGCCCCGATTGCGTGGTGTTTCTGCCCGATCAGCGGCCGCTTTGTATCGACGCGAAGTTTCCGCTGGAAGCGATCACGGCGCTGCACGCGGCAAGGTCCGACGAAGAAAAGAAGATCGCGTCGCAGCGCATGCGTCTCGATATCACGCGCCACATCACCGACATCGCCGACAAGTATCTGATCGCCGGCGAGACGCAGGAGACGGCTTTGATGTTCGTGCCGTCGGAGTCGGTTTATGCGGAAATCCACGACAGTTTCGACGACGTCGTGCAAAAGGCCTATCGCGCCCGCGTGGTGCTGGTGTCGCCGTCGCTGCTAATGCTCGCGATTCAGGTGATGCAGCAGATCCTGAAGGACGCGCGGATGCGCGATGCAGCCGATCAGGTGCGCACAGAAGTCATGAACATGATGGGCGACATCGAGCGGCTGCGCGATCGCGTTAGCAAGCTCGGCAGCCATTTCGAGCAAGTCAACGAAGACGTGCGGCAAGTACTGATCTCGGTCGGCAAGATCGGCAAGCGCGCGGCGAAGATCGAGGAGCTGGATTTCGACGCTGTTGAAACTTTGGCTGAAACTTCGGCTGACGCTCCGGTTGAACCACCGGCACGCGGCAAGGCCGCACCGACAGAACTGTTCCCGCCGCAATTCGCCCGCAAGATGCAGGCGGGGGAGTAAACACGCCCTCTCTCACCTCTCCCCGTACACGGGGAGAGGTCGCCCGCCGTAGCTCGAAGAGCAAGGCGCGGCGGATGAGGGGCAAGTTCTCAACCCATCCCCCTCACCCCGACCCTCTCCCCGCGGGCGGGGAGAGGGAGATTATCATTCGAATCTGCTACCAACGCGGCCATGACAGCCCCCGACACCACAACGACACCGGCGCAGGACACGCCCGCCGCTCGCACCTCATGGCGCAAAGCAATGGCGGTGTATCTGCAGCCGCGTGTATTGATCGTGTTGTTTCTCGGATTTTCGTCGGGTCTCCCGCTGGCGCTGTCCGGCTCGACGCTGCTGGTGTGGATGCGCGAGTCCGGCGTCGATCTCGGCACCATCGGACTTTTTGCACTGGTCGGCACGCCTTACACGTTGAAGTTTCTCTGGGCACCGCTGGTCGATGCGCTCAACGTGCCGCTGCTGACCCGCACGTTCGGACGCCGCCGCGGTTGGCTGGTATTCGCGCAACTGCTTCTGATCGCATCGATCGCGCTGCTCGCGTTCACCGATCCGGCACGTTCGCCATTCTATGTAGCCCTCGGCGCGCTGCTGGTGGCGGCGGCTTCCGCGACACAGGACATCGTGGTCGATGCGTTCCGCGTCGAGAGTCTTTCCGAGAACGAGCAAGCGGCCGGCATGGCGGCTTACGTCGCCGCCTATCGCGTCGGCCTGCTAATCTCGACCGCAGGCGTCTTGTTTCTCGTCAGCGGCTTCGAGGCGATGGGCAACATCAAATCGAACGCGTGGACATGGGGCTATCTCGTGATGGCCGTCATGGTACTGCTCGGCACCGCCGCCGCATTGCTCGCCACCGAACCCGAGCAATCGAAACTCGCAACCGAGGCGACGCGGGGCGAAAGCAGCTTCACCCGCGTCGTCAACGCCGCCGTCGGTGCGTTCACCGAATTCCTCACGCGCAAGGATGTCGCGGCCGCCCTGGCGTTCGTGATTCTCTTCAAGTTCACCGATGCATTCTCCGGCACCATGACCGCGCCGTTTGTCATCGACCTCGGTTTCACCCGCAACGACTATGCGGCCATCGTTAAAGGCGTCGGTCTCGCGGCCACACTGATCGGCGGCTTTGCCGGCGGCTTTCTCGCCCGCGCGTGGTCGCTGGAGGCATGTTTGTGGACCGGCGGCATTCTGCAGGCGATTTCGAATCTTGCGTTTGCGTGGCTGGCCTTTGTCGGCACCAACCAATGGGCGCTTGCGCTGGCGATCACGGTCGAGAACTTCACCGGCGCCATCGGCACGGTGATCTTCGTCGCTTATCTCTCGTCGCTGTGCCAGAGCCCATTGCACACCGCCACACAGTTCGCGCTGCTCACCGCGTTCGCGGCGATCGGCAGAACTTATCTGTCGTCGGGTGCGGGCTTTGTCGCACAGTCGACCGGCTGGCCGCTGTTTTTTATTCTGAGCGTGTTCGTGGCGATCCCGAGCTTGATACTGCTGGCATGGCTGCAGCAGCGCGGACACTTCCAGACATTAAAGCGCGCGACCTGATTGGTTAGTTCACCACGCTCCATTGCGACACGATCGCGTCGCTGAGCTGTCCGGCTGCCTGCGAGCACGCAACCGAATTGACCTTCACCTTAATGGTTTTGCCGACGAACGATTTCAGTGCCTTGGCCTCGCTGTCGCCATGGGTGACGAGCTGGAAGGTTTCCGGCCCGGTCTCCAGATTGCAGAGCCCGTCCGCGCCGGGCAGCTTTTTCGGATCGCTCTTGATCTGATAGGTGATGACGCGCTTGCGCTTCGAGCCGCTGCGCATCGCACGCAGTTCTCCGGTCAACGTATCGCCGGTTTTTATCGCCTGCTGGGCCGAAGCCTCGATTGGAAATCCGGCACAGAGGCAAGCTGCGGCGAGTGCCGCCACCAGAATCTTCGCATTCATTGTCGATCGTCTCTTTCAGTCTAGAATAATGTCCGCTGCCGCATCGCTGCCGATAGCGTGCCTTCGTCCAGATAATCAAGCTCGCCGCCGACTGGCACGCCATGCGCAAGGCGCGTAATCCGCACATTGGCATCCTGCAGCAGGTCGGTGATGTAGTGCGCCGTGGTCTGACCATCGACGGTGGCGTTCAGCGCCAGAATGATCTCGGTCACTTTCTCGTCGTGCGCTCGCGCGACCAGTGCCTCGATGGTGAGATCATCCGGCCCGACGCCATCGAGCGGTGACAACGTCGCGCCCAGAACGTGATAGCGCCCGTTTGTGGCACGAGCGCGTTCAAGCGCCCAAAGATCGGCCACATCGGCGACGACAACAAGGATTGCCGGATCGCGGCGCGGATCGATACAAACGGTACAGGGGTTTTGCGTATCGATGTTGCCGCAGGTCTTGCACACCTCGATTTTCTCGATTGCCACATCAAGTGCGGCCGAGAGCGGCATCATCAGCGCGTCACGCTTCTTGATGAGATGCAGCGCTGCGCGCCGCGCCGAGCGCGGGCCGAGGCCCGGCAAGCGCGCCAGCAACTGGATCAGCCGTTCGATTTCAGGTCCGGCGACGGAAGACGACATCAGATCAAGTTCTACCCACTTGTCATTGCGAGGAGCAAAGCGACGAAGCAGTCCAGCCCTTGTATGAGTCTGGATTGCTTCGCGGAAGCCCGTCATCGGGCTCGCCGGAGGCGAGGCCCGGTGGCTCGCAATGACGATTAAGAAAATCCCAATCCCGGCGGCAGCGAAAGTCCACCGGTCAATTCCTGCATCTTCTGCTGCATTGCCTGCTCGGCCTTGCGCCGCGCATCGCCCATCGCGGTGACGAGAAGATCTTCCAGGATTTCCGCTTCATCCGGCTTGATCAGCGACGGATCGATCTTGACGGCTTTCACTTCCATCTTCGCGGTCATGCGCACGCTGATGAGGCCGCCGCCGGAAAGACCTTCCACCTCGATGTGATCGAGCTGGTCCTGCATTTCCTTCATCTTCGATTGCAGCTGCGCCGCCTGCTTCATCATGCCGAGAAAATCAGCCATCGGAACGTCCTTCGGGATTTGGGTTAGCGGTCGTCGCTGTCGAAATCGTCGGGCGGCATCTCGCCGGATGCATCGTCCGACGGCGGCTCGGGCGCAAGCTTGCGCACGTCAATCACCTGCGCGCCGGGGAAACGCGCCATCACCGCCTTAATCCGGGGATCGTCGTGAATGCCGCGCGACAGTTGTTCTTTCTCTTCCTGCGCCTGCGCGCGCAAAGTCGGCGCGCCCGGCTCATTGGAAACAATAACGGTCCAGCGTCGCCCCGTCCATTGCTCGAGCTTGCGCGACAATTCGTTGACCAATGTGCGCTGAGCGCTGCGCTCCAGCGCCACTTCGAGACGGCCGTCTTCCATGCGCACCAGCCGCATGTCGGCTTCGAGCGCGGCTTTGATCTGCAAGTCACGTTTTTCGATAGCCAGCGCCACAAGCGCCGGATAATCGTCGAGCCGCCGATACGCGACAGTTTCCTTGGCCGGCGTTGAACTGGCTTCAGGCGCAACAAGCTGCGCTCGCACCGGCGCTTCGCCTCCCGAGCGTTGCGCCATCGTGCGCGGCGCCTGTGGCACAGCGGAGAGCGCCGGACCTGACGGCGGCGAAACAGGCCGCGATCCGCCACCGTTCATCACCGGCGATGCACCGCCGCTCTGATCGATCATCCTGATTGCTTCGTCCGGCGTCGGCATGTCCGCGACATAGGCGATGCGCACGAGCACCATTTCGGCGGCGGCTTGCGGCCGTGTCGCCGCCTGCACCTCGGTGATGCCTTTCAGAAGCATCTGCCACATCCGCGACAGCACACGCATCGACAGTTTGGCCGCGAACTCGCGGCCACGCAGACGCTCGGTCTCGCCGAGCGAGACATTGCCCGCCGTCGCGGGCACGACCTTGACGCGGGTAATGAAGTTCACGAACTCGGCGAGGTCGCTCAGCACCACCACCGGATCGGCGCCGGTGTCGTACTGATCGCGAAATTCCTTGAACGCACCGGCGATGTCACCGCGCGCGAGGCACTCGAACAAATCCATCACGCGGGTGCGATCGGCGAGACCCAGCATCTGCCGCACGTCGTCGGCACGCACCTCACCGGCCGCATGGGCAATCGCCTGATCGAACAGCGACAGCGAATCGCGCACCGAGCCTTCCGCAGCGCGCGCGATCAATCCAAGCGCTTCGGATTCAGCCTTGACGCTTTCCTTTGTTGCGATGCCGGCGAGATGCGCCATCAGCACATCGGCATCCACCCGGCGCAGATCGAACCGTTGGCAGCGCGACAGCACGGTTACCGGCACTTGCCGGATTTCAGTGGTCGCGAACACGAACTTGGCATGTTCAGGTGGCTCTTCCAGCGTCTTGAGGAAAGCGTTGAACGCCTTCTCCGATAGCATGTGAACCTCGTCGATGATGTACACCTTGTAGCGCGCACTCGACGGTGCATAGCGCACGCCGTCGGTGATCTGGCGCACATCGTCGATGCCGGTATGCGAGGCGGCGTCCATTTCCAGCACGTCGATGTGCCGGCTTTCCATGATCGCCTGACAATGCACACCCATCGCCGGCATGTGGATGGTCGGACCTTTGACCGAACCATCAGCCATTTCGTAGTTCAGCGCGCGGGCAAGAATGCGCGCCGTGGTTGTCTTGCCGACGCCGCGGATACCGGTGAGAATCCACGCTTGTGGAATGCGTCCGGTCTCGAACGCATTCGAGACGGTGCGGACCATCGCTTCCTGTCCGATCAGATCGTCGAAGCCGGAGGGGCGGTATTTGCGCGCCAGCACGCGATAATTTTTCGGCGGCGGCGCGGGCTCGCCCAAATCCAGGCCGATGTCGAACCCGTCCTGATGATCCGGTCCGGAATGTCCAGCATCAGCCATCAAGCGGTCCGAATCTGACGTGATTTGAAGCGGCATAACTCAACGGCCCGAAGCAGACCGCTGGCGCGCAGAAATTAAAGTAGGAGACTGACAAGCGACCCGACCCGGATCTCGTTAGGGCTGCTTCCTTCCGGACCTGACCCGGTTGGCGAGTGGCTCGTCCACTGCCAATCTCCCACCCTCTATTTGGTCCGAAAGGCTGCGGAAAGCAAGCCGCGCCAAGGCGTCAAAACCCGCTTCAAAACCGGCGGAACACAGCAGAAATCGCCAAGAAAACAGGCTGAAGGTCGCCACCATCCGGCCTCTCATCTTGTGCAGCACAGCTTGCCTTGCGCCCGGTTTTTCAACAAAAGATTGTCATGTCCTCCGCCTGGTCGCTCCACCCCCAACTTGCCCAAGACACCATCGATATCGGCGACCTGCCGTTGTCGCGTGTACTCGTCATCAAGGATGCCAACTACCCCTGGCTGCTGCTGGTGCCGCGCCGGGCCGACGCCATGGACATCACCGATCTTGACGAGGTCGAGCAGGCGCAACTGATGACGGAGACGACGCGCGTGGCTCGCGCGTTGAAGGATATTTGCAACCCGGACAAGCTGAACATCGCAGCGCTCGGCAACATGGTGCCGCAGCTTCATATGCACATCATCGCCCGGCGCAAGACCGATGCGGCCTGGCCGCGCCCGGTGTGGGGCGTCGTGCCGGCACTCGCGCACGACCCGGAAGAGGTGAAGAATTTTATTGCCGCGCTGCGCCGGAAGATCTGGCTGGATAAATAAGAATGACAACAACAGCAAAACCGTTTCCGCTCGGTCAACCCGGCTTCATCAGCAACCCGATCGACCGCGCCGCGCATCTGCGCACCGACAACGAAAAACTGTTTGCGCTGGAAACCCACCGCAACGCGCGCGCCTATGTGGTGTATCGTGATTCCATTCTGGTGAAGCAGGACACAGACGGTCCGCGCGCGTGCCTCACCCTTGACGAGGCGCGCGGCTACGGCGCCAATCCCGGTACCATCTTTTTGGGCCTGCGCGACGGCGCGGCGGTGTTCGGCATGGGCATCCCCGCGCCTGCTATTGAGAAACTGGTCGGGCGCAACGATGTGGTTGTCGGCGACCTGCGCGGGCAGATCACGCAGGGCGCGCTGCCGCCGCACGAACTGTCCACAATCGCCATGGCGAAATCGCTGGTGAGCTGGCACCAGCGTAACGGCTTCTGCTGCAATTGCGGCACGCGCTCGGCGATGACCACCGGTGGATGGAAGCGCGATTGCCCCAACTGCAAGACCGAGCATTTTCCGCGCACCGATCCCGTCGTCATCATGCTGGTGACCAACGGCGACAAATGCCTGCTCGGGCGGCAGAAGCAGTTTCCGCCCGGCATGTGGTCATGTCTCGCCGGTTTCGTCGAAGTGGCCGAGACGATCGAGGATGCCGTCC
>JAKFUP010000199.1 GCA_021732625.1 Hyphomicrobiales bacterium | reverse complement strand
ATCAGTGCGAGAACCGCGATCGATGCCGCAGCGATGAAAATCTTGCGCATGTTTCCTCCGTTATGAGTTTTGAGTTTGGCCTTATGCCAGACCGTTTCTGCGCCCGCCAGAACGCACCATTGCAGAGGCAGACGGTGAAGACCATTGCCTGTTCGGCGGATGCGCCATTTTGTATGCTGCGATGCAAAACGCGACGCCGGAGCGTCGCGTTTCGAACTTAGTCGATCTAACCATTCAGCGCGGAGCGATGATCGCCCCACGATCAAGAAAGTCCTTGATACGCTGCTCTTCAAGAATATCGCGGACGGTCGCTTTGTTTCCGCTGCTTTCTGACCCTCGGCCCGGAGAAAGCGCGCCGCCAAACATCGACCGGATACGTGCGCCGTCCTTCTTCTCGCCCACCTTCGCGCCGTCCTTCTTTGGCTTATTCGGCGGCAGCGCTGGTTCTCTAATTGACAGCCCGAGAAGGAGTTGGTGGACGTCGGTCCTTGACGCCGTTAGCCCGACATTGGCGGGAGGCTGAACACCCCATCTATTGCCCAGCGGCGTGAGTTGAAGGCGTGGCGCAACCGTTCCGGAAAAGGTCGTCGTAAAAATGAGTGTGTCGCCAAATCGCGTGCCAACTTTGTCCCTCTCAAGCTCCCTGCTGCGGTCGAGATCGATAAAGGTGTGAACGACTTCTTCCAATCCAACCGATCCTGCGATCGGATAGATCGCATTGTCGGGCAAATAATACGGCGCGCAATGTAGTTTGTCGTCGGCCAATAACTCGCCAAAGCCGTCGGTGATGCTGAACCGTCGCGTGTTCTGACGCGTGCGGTCGTTCTTCGCCGTGATGCCGATGCCGACTATGCCATTCGTGATTAGCCGGATCGGATCAGCTCCGGCACTCACATTGTTTGTCTCGGTGATGTTGAAAGTGAACTCATAGCCAATTGCTGCTCGAACATAGTGCTCATAAAAGTCCGACAATCTCTTGTCGAAGCTGAGAGCGGCAACATCGAATCGCAACGGCTGGCCACGTTTTTCTTCGAGGTCTGCAGCGACCTTGACAGCCCGCGGATCGGGATGACGTGCATCGGGGAAACTCCGTAACAACTGGAGCGCTTTGTCCAGAATGGCGAGCCGCGCCTCGCAACGGATGTGGCGGACGATTTCCGTTGTCGGCACATGAGTCACGTCTTCTTGTGTCGGGCGGATCGTGCATCCGCCAAAAGTCAATGCGGCCAAGCCGGCCACGCCCAGAATGAGAGTCCGCAAAAATTTGGACGGCACACGCGCCGTCGCTTCGACAAAAATCGACATGAAAAATACCCCCTGTTCCCCGCGCCTATCGCGACGCGGGGTGAGAGGGAAATCAATGGCCAGAAATGGGTGGGTTCCAACCGCTAAACTTGGCGGGCGCGGTGTTGCCTAACCCGCCGCAGCCGACGGCATATCGCGCTGCTTCTTTTTCACGATCTTATTCAGCGCGCTGAGATAGGCCTGCGCCGATGCCACCAAGGTATCCGGGTCGGACGCGCGTGAGGTCACCGAGCGGCCGTCCTGCGACAGCCGGACCGAAACCTCGGCCTGCGCATCGGTTCCTGCCGTCACAGCGTGAACCTGATAGAGCTCCAGCTTGGCCTCGTGCGGCACCAGCGCCTTGATGCAGTTGAACACGGCATCGACCGGCCCGTTGCCCTCTTCTTCCGAGAGTTTTGCCGTGCCCTCGATATCGAGTTTCATGGTCGCGCGCTGCGGACCTCGCGTCCCGGCGATCACCGACAGCGACACCAGCCGGATATGATCGTCCGAGCTGGTCATCTCCTGATCGACCAGCGCCTCGATGTCCTCGTCGTAGATTTCCTTCTTGCGGTCGGCGAGTGCTTTAAACCGCACGAACACGTCATCGACCTGGTTCTTCGACAGCTTGTAGCCGAGCTCTTCCAGCTTGTGGATCATGCCGGCACGGCCCGAGTGCTTGCCCATCACCAGCGATGTCGCGCTGATGCCGACAGTTTCCGGCAGCATGATTTCGTATGTCGAGGCATTCTTGATCATGCCGTCCTGATGGATGCCGCTTTCGTGCGCGAAGGCGTTCCGTCCGACAATCGCCTTATTGTACTGTACCGGGAACGAGGTCGCTGCCGACACCACTTTCGAAGCGTGCGTGAGCGAGGTGGTTTCGATGTTATTCCAGTACGGCACCTTGTCGTTGCGCACCCGCATCGCCATCACGACTTCCTCGAGCGCCGCATTACCTGCACGTTCGCCGATGCCATTGATGGTACATTCGATCTGCCGAGCACCGCCGTTGACGCCGGCGATCGAGTTCGCCACCGCCATGCCGAGATCGTTGTGGCAGTGGACGGAGAAGATCGCCTTGTCGGAATTCGGCACGGTGGCGCGAATACGCTTGAACATGTCGTAGTATTCTTCCGGCACGGCGTATCCGACAGTATCCGGCAGGTTGATCGTGGTCGCGCCTGCGTTGATGGCGGCCTCGACGCAACGGCAAAGGAAATCGAAATCGGTGCGGGTCGCGTCTTCCGCCGACCATTCCACATCGTCGATCTGGTTGCGCGCGCGCGTCACCGACGAGATCACCATCTCGTAGACCTGCGAGGCTTCCATCTGCAGCTTGTACTTCATGTGCACCGGAGAGGTGGACAGGAAGGTGTGAATGCGGCCGCGCTTGGCGACGCGAACCGCCTCGGCGCAACGGTCGATATCCTTGTGCGCGGCGCGCGAGAGGCCGCAGATCACGGCGTTGTTGGCGCGTTTGGCAATTTCGCGCACCGCCTCGAAGTCACCGTCGGAGGCAAACGGATAGCCCGCCTCGATGATGTCGACGCCCATGGTGTCGAGCAGCTCGGCGACCTTGATCTTCTCCTCGAATGTCATGGTGGCGCCGGGGCATTGTTCGCCGTCGCGCAGCGTGGTGTCGAAAATAAAGACGCGGTCCTGATTGGACTTGGTGGTGGCGGTCATTGGACTTCCTCTGGAATCGGGATGCGCCAGGCTTTGAAAGGCGCTCTAAGGGGTTTGAGTGCTACGCTCCCCTGAGTGCCCAGGCGCAAAACGCCCAGCCGGCCCTCAGGGGCTGATAAGCAGAAGGAGCCCACCAAGAAGGAGCGAAGGGGCGCGCGCAGCAGCGATCACGGGAACGCTGGCCGTGGCGGCCACCCCGTCGAACGCTTCGATATCGCTGCGAATCATCATGCCTTAGCTCTTTGTGCGCCAGCTTTGGCCAAAAACCATTGACGGTTGGTTGCCGGACGTCACGCAAGGCCGGTTCTAGACGAGATTCATCAGCGCCGGCAACGTCAAAAAAGGGGCAGTAACCCTGCCATATGGCGGTGCGGCAAGATTTGTCGCGAGCCTATTTGGCCTTCGCGCCGGATTTGCCGGAGGAGCCCTTCCCGGATTTACGCTTTGGCCCTTCCGCTTTCAGCATGACAAGCGCCTTGGCAAATTCGGCCTGCTGCGCCTTCTCCACTTCCGGGTATTTCAGATCGAGCGCGTCGAGTGCGCTGACGATGGTCGAGCCGATGACGACGCGGGCGAACCATTTGTGATCCGCCGGGACCACATGCCAGGGCGCGTGTTTCGATGCGGTGTCATGGATCATGTCCTGATACGCCGCCTGATACTTGTCCCACAGCGCCCGCTCCGCAATGTCGCCCATCGCGAACTTCCAGTTCTTGGACTTGTCCTCCAGACGATCGATAAACCGCTCGCGCTGCTCGTCCTTCGAGACATTGAGGAAGAATTTCAGCACCACAGTTCCGTTGCGTGCGAGATAGCGCTCGAATGCAGAAATGTCCTCGAAACGCTCTCGCCAGATATTCCTGGTCACGAGTTTGGACGGAATGCGCTGCTTGGCGAGAATTTCCGGATGCACGCGAACGACGAGGCACTCTTCATAGTATGAGCGATTGAAGATACCGATCCGGCCGCGCTCCGGCAGGCACACCGTACTGCGCCACATGAAGTCGTGGTCCAGCTCCTTCGACGACGGGGCCTTGAACGAATAGACCTCGCAGCCCTGCGGATTGACTCCCTGAAACACGCTCTCGATCGCGCTGTCCTTGCCGGACGCGTCCATGCCCTGAAAGATCAGCAGCAGCGACCAGCGATCGTTGGCGTAAAGACGTTCCTGCAGATCGCGCAGGCGATCACGGTTGGCTTCGATGATCTTGTTCGCACGCTCCTTGTCGAGATCGCCCTTCTCTCCCGGATTGTGCGACTTCAGATGAAACTCGTGCGATCCGTCGACTTCGAACGGCGCGACGTAGGACTTCAGCTTCTTGGTCAGCGACGAGGATTTGTTATTGCCGGACATTCACTCATCCTCGTCACTCAGCTCTTGTCACGCGATGCATCGCGCCAATCGGGTTAGATCTGCCCGGCAGCCTTCTTCACAAAACGGCCATCAAAAGTCTTGTCGAGGTCGATTTTCGCACCTTTCAGCTCGGGATCGAACTCGAGCAGCATGTTCAGCGCGTTCTTCATGCCCTCCGGCGGGATCACGCCCGTCTTCGAGTACATAGGCGCCGATGCCTTCACTGCCGCCAGGTAGAGCGCCCGGTCGCCGATGAAATACTCTTCCGGCACCACCTTGGCGACGTCTTCCGGCGTTGCTTTCGCCAGCCACAAGGTCGTCTTGTAGAACGCATTGACGATCCGCTGCGTCGTCTCTGGGTTCTTCGCAACGAAATCGGTCTTGAGATAAACCACCGCTGCCGGATTGTTGCCGCCGAACAGCTTGATGTTGTCCTCTTCGGTGCGAGAGTCGGCGAGAATGACGATATCTCCCTCCTGCGCGAGCTTGGTCATCACCGGATCGAGATTGCAGATGGCGTCGATATCGCCCTTCTTCATCGCGGCAACCGCGCTCAATCCCGTGCCCACGCCGATGATCGAAACGTCTTCAGGCTTGAGGCCTTCGCGTGCGATCAGCGCATTGACGAAAAAGTTGGTCGATGAGCCCGGCGCGGTGACGCCGATCTTCATGCCTTTCAAGTCTTTGAACGATTTGACCTGCGCCGCTTTCTCCTTGCGCACGGCAAGCACCATGCCGGGGAACCGGCTCATCTCGAGGACCGCAACGATATCTTGTCCTTTGGACTGCATCCGGATCGTATGCTCATACGCGCCCGTGACCACGTCAGCAGAGCCGCCGATCAGCGATTGCAGCGATTTCGCGCCGCCGCCAAAATCGGTGATGGTCACGTTAAGGCCCTGCTCCTTGAAGTAGCCGAGCCGCTCGGTCAGCGTCAGCGGCAGATAGTAGAGCAAGCCCTTGCCACCAACGCCGAGCGTGATGTCTTTCTTTTCCTGCGCTTGTACCGGCGCGGCAAACAGCACGGCCGCAGCAACAACCTGAGCAACCAGCTTGAACATATTCATGTGCATCCATCCCGGCGGTTAGAGTTTTATCGTTCTTGAAGCGATGATAGCGCCGTCTTGCGCGACCGTACAGCCACAGAGAAGGTCACATTCTCTCCGCGCTGGCGTTCGGCCGCCAGACCAGCAGCCGCTGCTCGACCTTCGTCACCAGCCAATCGATCACAACCACAAACAGCGCCAGCACCGTCATACCGGCAAACACGCCTGCGACGTCAAAGGTGCCTTCCGCCTGCTGGATCAGATAGCCGAGCCCTGCGGCCGAGCCGAGATATTCGCCGACCACAGCACCCACCACCGCGAAACCGACCGACGTATGCAGCGACGAGAACATCCACGACAGCGCCGAGGGCCAGTACACATGGCGCAGCAATTGCCGCTCGCTCATGCCAAGCATGCGCGCATTATCGACCAGCGTCGAACTGGTTTCCTTGACGCCCTGATAGACGTTGAAGAACACCACGAAGAACACCAGCGTGATCCCGAGCGCCACCTTCGACCAGATACCGAGCCCGAGCCACAGCGCGAAGATCGGCGCCAGCACGACGCGCGGCAATGCGTTCATCATCTTCACATACGGGTCGAACACGGCGGCGACGGTTTGCTGACGCGCGAACCAAAATCCAACCAGCGCGCCGCCGAGCGAACCGATGACAAAAGCGAGGATCGCCTCGGTCAGCGTGATCGCCAGATGCCTCCAGATCGTGCCTTCAACGAACCACTTGACGATCCGCTCCACCACCTTTTCCGGCGTCGAGAAGAAAAACGGCGGCAACAGCGTCACGCCGAAGATCGGCACGGTCGTCAGCACCTGCCACAGGCCGATCAGCGTGACGCCAACCAGTATTTGCCAACCAATCAGTTGCACGCGGTTCATACTGCCATTCCTTGCGCAACATTTGCCGACTGCTGATAGCCCTTCATCACCTCGGACTTCAACACGCCCCAGATCTCGCGATGCAGATCGTGAAACGTCTTGTCGAGCCTGATCTCGAAGATGTCACGCGGCCGCGGCAGCGGCACGGTCCAGTTGCCGATGATGCGCGACTGCGGCCCGGCCGACATGATGACGACGCGATCGGCGAGTGCGATCGCTTCTTCCAGATCGTGGGTGACGAACAGAACCGCCTTGCGCTCTGCGGTCCACAGATCAAGCAGCAGGTTGCCCATGATCTGACGAGTCTGGGCATCGAGCGGCCCGAATGGTTCATCCATCAGCAAGATCTTCGGATCGCGGATCAGCACCTGCGCGAGACCCACGCGCTTGCGCTGCCCGCCCGAGAGCATATGCGGATAGCGGTTTGCGAACGCGCCCAGCCCGACCGACGTCAGCCACGTTTGTGCGCGGGCCTGCGCATCGCGTGGATCGACACCACTCACCTCTAGACCGATCGCCACGTTCTCGACCGCAGTCTTCCACGGAAACAGCGCGTCGCCTTGAAACAGATACCCGGCCTTGCGGTTGATACCACCGAGCGGCTCACCAAAAATCGCGACCGAACCCGCAGCTGCCGTCATCAATCCCGCGGCGACATTGAGCAAAGTGGATTTGCCGCATCCGGTTGGACCGACAATGGCGACAAACTCGCCCGGCGCCACGGACAGGTCGGCGTTCTCGACCGCCGTGAAGCTGCCACCGTCAGCCAGCCGAAATGCTACCGTGACATCGGCAAGAGTGACCGCAGCCGATTGGCTGGCGTCATGTGATGGCAAATTATCCCCCGGAGCTTTTTGGCCGCGATGATGGCTCGCGTTGATCGTTGTCGGGGCGCAAAATCCATCGTCTACGCGCAACATGCAAGAGCGAACCCGCACATTCGTTGCGGCTTGGTGCCACTGCAGCAGTATGATAGTCCGGGAGGCGATGAACGACACCGCCGAGGCCATCGTCTTCGACAAGGTCGGCAAGACCTTCGATAACGGCCGCGTGAAGGCCGTGGTTGATGTGTCGCTCCGGGTTACCACAGGCGAGTTTGTTGCCATCGTCGGCGGGTCGGGATCAGGCAAAACCACGCTGCTCCGGCTCGCCAACCGTCTGCTCGACGCAGATCATGGATACGTCCGCATCGGCGGCCAGAACGTCCAGCAATCCGATCCGATCGCGCTGCGCCGGAGCATCGGCTATGTGTTCCAGAGCGCCGGATTGTTTCCGCATATGACGGTGGCAGAGAACATCGGCATCACGCCCCGTCTGCTTGGGTACCCTGAAACAGATATCGCGGCCCGCGTTGACGAATTGCTGACGCTGGTGCGGCTGGCCCCCGACAATTATCGCGACCGCTACCCGCACGAATTATCCGGCGGCGAACGCCAGCGCGTCGGCGTGGCGCGGGCGCTGGCGGCACGGCCTCGGATCGTGCTGATGGACGAGCCGTTCGGCGCGCTCGACCCGCTGACGCGCGACGCACTGGGCGACGATTACGTGAGGTTGCATCGCGACCTCACACTGACCACGATCATGATCACCCACGACATGACGGAAGCGATGCTGCTGGCCGGACGGATCGCGGTGATGCGCGAAGGCCGTCTGCTCGGCGAAGGAACGCCGCAAGAGCTGGCGCGCAGCGACAATTCCTACATCAAGGAGTTGCTCGATACCCCGCGCAAGCAGGCCGCGAGGCTGCAGGCCGTGCTCGCGGACCGGAGCGCCTGACCATGTTCTCCGATCCGCGCTGGAGCGAGGCGCTGAGCCGCCTGCCCGATTATCTCGGCAATCATGTTCGCGTCAGCATGACCGCGCTGGCGCTTGGGATGGCGATCAGCCTGCCGCTGGCGCTGCTGGCCTATCGGCGTCCCGTGCTTCGCGGATTCCTGCTCGGCATCACCAGCATCGTGCAAACCGTGCCGGGCCTCGCACTGCTTGCGCTGTTCTATCCGCTGCTACTGGCGCTATCGGCGCTCACCGCGTCATGGTTCGGATTTGGCTTCTCGGCTTTCGGCTTTCTGCCGTCGGTACTGGCGCTGGCGCTGTATTCGATGCTGCCGGTAGCGCGTAACACCATCACCGGCCTGCAGGAGATCGATCCGGCGCTGACCGAGGCCGCCGAGGGCGTCGGCATGACGCCGCGGCAATCGCTGACCATGGTCGAGTTGCCGCTGGCGCTTCCCGTGATCATGGCCGGCATCCGCACTGCGGCCGTGTGGGTGATCGGCACCGCCACCCTATCCACGCCGATCGGGCAGACCAGCCTCGGTAACTACATCTTCGCAGGGCTACAGACCCAGAACTGGGTGTTCGTGCTGTTCGGTTGCGCCGCCGCCGCAATCCTGGCGCTCGCGGTCGATCAATTTCTGGCGCTGATCGAGAATGGCCTGCGGCTGCGTGCACGCACCAAAATCATTTGGGGTGCGGGCGGCCTTGTCGCATTGCTGCTCGCAACGCTGACGCCATCGCTGACGGTTTCGCGGGCAACGTATGTTATCGGCGCCAAGACTTTCACCGAACAGTACGTGCTTTCGGCACTCATGAGTCAACGGCTCGAGGCGGTTGGACTGACTTCAACCCCGCGTGAGGGGCTCGGATCAAATGTCATCTTTGAAGCTCTCGCCAAGAACGATATCGATGTTTACGTCGATTACTCTGGAACGCTGTGGGCGAACCAGCTCAAGCGCACCGGCATCAAGCCGCGCGACGAGTTGCTCACCGAACTCAATGCCGCCCTCTCGCGCTGGAAAATCATGACCCTCGGCGCGCTCGGCTTCGATAATGCCTATGCTCTCGTTATGCCGCGCAAGCGCGCGGAGGAGTTTGGCATCCGAACCGCCGCGGACCTTGCCGCACGTGCAGGCTCCATGACTATCGCGGGCGACTACGAGTTCTTTTCCCGCCCCGAATGGGCGGCATTGCGCACGGCCTACAACTTGAACTTCCGCCAGCAACGGCAGATGCAGCCGGACTTCATGTATGCGGCAGTCGCAAGTGGCGAAGTCGATGTCATCGCCGGGTACACCAGCGACGGACTGATCGCGAAATACGATCTTGTTGTGCTCGACGATCCAAAGCGCGCGATCCCGCCCTACGACGCCATCGTGCTCATCTCGCCGAAGCGCGCCGACGACAAAGCCCTGCGCGACGCGCTGCTGCCGCTGATCGGCAAGATCGATATTGCCGCGATGCGCGAGGCGAACTTGCGCGCCGGCAACGGCGAGACACCGTCCGGTGTCGCAAAGTGGTTGTGGGATAAAGTTTCACGCCGTTAGTTGCCTTCGTCATTGCGAGCGAAGCGAAGCAATCCAGCTCTTGGTGTTTGACTGGATTGCTTCGTCGCGAACGCTCCTCGCAATGACGACAACCTACGGCGTCTTGATCAATCCGGCGTCGATCAGCAGGCGATTGAAGCGCCGCGCCTCCGCACCGTTCTGGCACGCATAGAATACGCCGTTGCAGCGGATCATGATCTTTTTCTGCTCCTCGAACGACGGATCGAGCGGGACACCAGCTGCCTCCTGCACCACGATCGGGAAATACGCCGCATCCAGCACATCCAGTGCAGACGACAGGTTGCGCGGCCGATAATTGATGCCGTCGATGGCGTAATAGGTCGAGAAGTAGCGCGGATCTGCACTCATCAACCGCTTTGCCAGCGTCTTTTGATCGATACCCGGCTCCATCAGTTTCTGCGAGATCGCCGGCTGGTGATCGCCAAAGCGAACGATCAGAAACGACTCGTCCGGGTAGGCGCGCTTCAGCCGCGTGATGAACGCGCCATAGTCGTTCACCGTCATCGCCTGACGGCGGATGTATTCGTCAACCTCGGCCGTATTGCCGGGCGCTTTCCAGTCCGGTGTCAGCTCAGGCTTGAAAGCCGACGTCCAGGGAAAGTGATTGGCGGTGAGGTACACGAACATGAACAGCGGCGATTGCGACGGCTGTTCGCGCCCGAAGATCTTCAGCGCCTGATCGAAATAAAACCGGTCCGGCAGCTGCTCGTCGCTGGTACCCATGTCGGCGGCATCCATGAACGTGCCGATCCCCGACGCCTTCTGGAAGATGCGTGCCCCAAGAAAATTACCGAAGCTCGGATAGAGCGAGAATGTCTTGTAACCGCACCGCTGCAGCGATTGCGGCAAGCCGCGCGCGACACGGCCCGCGGTAATGCGCGTCACATAGAATTTCAGATCGCCGAATGAGCGCGCCGACAGCCCGGTGAGAACATTGAACTCGGTGTACCAGGTCGGACCGCCGGTCGCTTCCGCAACGAAGGTGCGCTGCTTGCCGTCGATCGACTTGAAGTGCTCGGCATAATTCGGAGGCACCTTGATTCCAGGCGCGGCGGTGACGTCGAAGCTCGACTCGTCGAGCAGCATGACGATGTGCGGCCGCTTGACCGTGGTGTCGCATGGCGCCGCGGCGAGCATCGGAGACCGCAGGTTTGCATGCGCCTTCGATGCGAGACGCAAACCATCAGGCGTGCGCGGCTCGGCCTCGATCCATCCGGTCGCCGTCAGCCGGCCGACCGACACCACGCCGGAGCGCGCGAGATTCGAGATGTGATTGACGCCCTGAAACGGCTCCCATGGATGTTCGGGATTGGCGAGCGACAGCGCCGCCATCGCCGCCGTCACTCCGGCGAGGCCAGCCGCCGCGAAACTCCGCCGCACGCGAAACGGATCGGCGCGCCAGATCAGCCATAGCAACGGGATGGCCACAACAGCCGCGACGATCAGGCGCGTCTGTAACCGCGGGAAGATCGTCAGCAGGAAAGAAAAGGTATCGCTGTCGATAATCAGGAAATCGAGGAAGGTCAGCGACAGCTGTGTGATCTCGAACTTGAAGCGCGACAGCGTGATCAGTACAGCGATCAACGTCAGCGACAGCGCCGCCGACACTCCGGGGCGCGCGAGCACCAGCAGAAACAACCCGTTCAGGAA
The DNA here is from genome assembly GCA_021732625.1 of Hyphomicrobiales bacterium. GTDB lineage: Bacteria > Pseudomonadota > Alphaproteobacteria > Rhizobiales > Xanthobacteraceae > SG-bin9. The sequence continues at coordinate 4,370 of JAKFUP010000199.1, read as the reverse complement.
CAGCCATGCCAGAAGCGACAGTGTGATCGCGAACGGGCCGTATTCGGTCTTGAGCAGGAGAATTAGTGCGGCGCCGTGCAGCCCCACGATCATCGCGACCCGCAGGCGATAGACCCGGATGCTGGCGGACCAGCCGCTCCAGTCTTTCCCCGGCTCGGCGATGACGGACATCTGTCGCGATCCCCGTTCGCCGCTTAGAGATTCTTGATGAAACCGGCGTCGATCAGAAGCCGGTTCAGCCGCCGCGCTTCCGCGCCGTCCTTGCATGCGTAGAACACGCCCTTGCAGCGGAGCATCATCTTCTTCTGCTCCTCGAACGACGGATCGAGCGGGATTCCGGCCGCCTCCTGCACCACGATCGGCAGATAGGGCGAGTCGATCGTGTCCATCGCGCTCGTCTTGTTGACCGGTTTGAAGTTGATGGTGTCGATCGCATAGTAGGTCGAAAAGTAACGCGGGTTGTATTCGGCAAATTGTTTTGCCGTAGCCGCATCGTCAAGCAACGGCTTGATGATGCTCGACGAGAACTCTGGCTGATGATCGCCGTAGCGCACGATCAGGAACGGCTCGCCGGGGAACTGCTTCGTCAGCCGCGCGACGAAATCCTTGTAGTCACCGGCGCTCATGCTCTGCCGCCGCAGATATTCGTCGATCTTGGGTATGTTGCCGGGATCACGCCACTGCGGCGTCAGCTCGGGCCGCAGCCGATGCAGCCAAGGAAAATGATTGGCGCCGAGATAGACGTACATAAACTGAGGCGTGCCGGGCTCCTCTTGCCCCATCAGCCGCAACGCATTGTCATAGAAGAAGCGGTCTGGCTCGAGGCCCTTGGCGCCAAGCTGGCGCGCATCGTAGAAGTGCTGGATCCCTGCGGTGGTATGAAACTGGCGCGCGTTCATGAACGCGCCCTGCGCGGGATAGAGCGTTGTGGTGTTGTAGCCGCAGCGCGCGAGAGCCAGCGGCAGGCCGCGCTCGACCCGGCCCGCGGCGATGCGGGTGACGAAGTAAGAGAAGCGCCCGTAAGAGCGCGCCGACAGTCCTGCGAGTACATTGTACTCCGCCGCCCAGCTCGCGCCGCCGCTGGTTTCGGCAACGAACTTTCGCGCCTTGCCGTCGTTCGACAGGAAATGGCTGCCGTAGCCGGCGGGAACCTTGATGCCTTCGGCCTGACGAATATCGAAGCTCGACTCATCATGGATCAGGATGATGTGCGGCCGCCGCCCGGCGGGATGGCAGGAATCTTCCAGCGGCACGCGCAGCCGCTCGGCGGCCGTCGCATCGGACTCCATCAATCCCTGCTGGCGCAGTTCCGACACAGCGGAAACGCCCGACCGGACGAATTTCGAGACGTAGCCCCCGCGCAGATAGCCTTGCCACGGATCGTCCGGCGACAGCATCTCGAGGCCGACCAGACCGGCGAGACAGGCGGCCACGACAGCCGACGCCATCAGGCGGCGGATACGGAACGGATCGAGCCGCCACAGAAGCACCCCGGCGGGAACCGCCGCCACCGTCAGCGCCAGCACCGGCAACGTGAGCTTGGGCATGATGGTGAACAGGAAGGCGATGGTGTCGCGGTCGATCACCAGCAGATCGACGAAATTGACGGTCATCTGCATGACATCGTGCTTCAGCCGCGACAGCAGCACGAGGATCACCACCATCCCGAGCGACAGCGCACCGGACAGCGCGGGGCGGCGCAGCAGAACCAGCCACAAGCCGTTCACCAGACCCCAGGCCAGCGCAAAGAACAGCCGCTGGCTGAAATCGGGTTCCGTCACCATCATCAGCGTCAGCGCGGCGAGATGAGGCCAGGCCACAGCAAGTGCGCGCCAAAACCCGATCGGCCGGGCGCCGCCAAGGGTCTGGACCGAGGGAACTGAGGTCGGCGGCAGCGCCATTTCAGGGGACGCAAACTACGCCCGGCGCGGGTTTGGCCTTGCACTGGCGATGGCCAGAAGGCGAACGGCGCGGCCGGAAATGCCACCGTGTCGCAGAAACGTAATGTAACTGTCACATCGGCGCAACTTGGTCTTAAGCCGCAGGAGGCCAGCGACGCTTGTTCAGCGGCCGTTCACCCGACGATAATGCCGCTGACGAACCGACAGGATGCCCAGATGCTGGTTGACGTTTACCCGATCGCGGGTGCCAGTCTGTGGCGGATCACGCGCTGACCCAACGCGATACCAGGATACTCAACCGTCAGAAGAAGCAAATAAGCCAGCGGAATAATTACCAGCACCGACAGCAAAAAGGTCAGAAGCAAGACGAGCGACGGACTCATTCCGGAGACGACAAGCCTACTGATGGTATTCTGAATCTCTGGCTGCTCCAATGCAAACAAAGCCAGAGGATGCAAAAGATAGAATCCGTAAGATATCTTGCCCAAGAAGCGCGCAGTACGGCTTGCCAATCCGGGGCCCACATCCTTGAACGCCGCCAGCACAATCATGATGCCGGCGAAGCCGATCGCAAAGAGTGTTTTCCAGTGTGAAGCCCATCCGAGAACCGGCGCACTGGCGAAAAAGCCAAATGTCGCGATGACAAACAGAGCTGTCGCGCCCGAACGAGACAGGTTCTCGCACCAGTTCTGTCCAGCGGCTGCGAGTATCATACCGAAAATGAAAGCATGCAATCCAAGCGTCGCCGTATTGGCCATAGTGTTGAACGATCTAACGAACGATAGGGCCGTGAAGACGGCCAGAAGCGCCCACAAGAAGCCGATCCCGAAGCGCCGATACGCAAAATAAGCAGCAACGATGATCGGGGCAGCCAACAACTCGATCTTTAGCGTCCACATCACGCCGTTTATGTTTGTATCAAGCAACAGCATATTTTTCAGAACCATTACGAGATCGATCGAGGTTTGTCCCTGGAAAGGTCGCGCTGTGATTGCCACGAGGACGACGACGATCAGAACTGTCACGATTGCAGCCGGATAAATGCGAAAAACGCGGGCAATCAAGAAACGGGCAATTGGATGCTCTGCGTTACGGTAGCGTTCGAGCGAGAAAAACAGAACGAAACCGCTGATGACAAAGAACATCAGCACGGCGTTGTCGCCCTGAGCGAAAGTGCGCAGCAGGCGGAATTCGGGCAGACTCTGAGCAACAGGCGCGAAGATGCCAAGCACGTGACCGAATGCCACGATCCCGGCCGCAAGACCCCGCAAGGATTCGACACGGCCAAAAAAAATCGGCACAGCAGCGTTCATGCGTTACCAGTCACGTCAGGCGGCCGATCAAACTGGCACCAAAATGCATTGGTAGCTTGATCGACCTGCGATCGAACTACCAAGCTCGCCTAGTTCTTCGTCTTGTCGACGAGCGCGCCCTTCTTGATCCACGGCATCATGTCGCGGAGCTTGGCGCCGACTTCCTCGATTGGATGCTGGGCGAGCTTGGCACGGGTTGCCTTGAACGAGGTCTGATTGACCTTGTTCTCGAGCATCCAGTTTCGGGTAAAAATGCCGTTCTGGATGTCGGCGAGCACGCGCTTCATCTCGGCCTTGGTCTCGGCGGTGACGATGCGCGGGCCGGTGACGTATTCGCCGTACTCGGCGGTGTTCGAGATCGAGTAGTTCATGTTGGCGATGCCGCCTTCGTAGATCAGGTCGACGATCAGCTTCACTTCGTGCAGACACTCGAAGTATGCCATCTCCGGTGCGTAGCCGGCTTCAACCAATGTCTCGAAGCCGGCCTTGATCAGCTCGACCAGACCGCCGCAAAGTACGACCTGCTCGCCGAACAGATCGGTTTCGCATTCTTCCTTGAACGTGGTCTCGATGATGCCAGCGCGGCCGCCGCCGATCGCCGATGCATACGACAGACCGAGGTCGTGAGCGTTGCCCGAGGAGTCCTTGGCGATCGCGATTAGGCACGGCACGCCGCCGCCGCGCTGATACTCGGAGCGCACCGTATGGCCGGGGCCCTTCGGTGCGACCATCAGCACGTCGATGTCGGCGCGCGGATCGATCAGATTGAAGTGCACGTTGAGGCCATGCGCAAACAAAAGTGCCGCGCCCTTCTTCATGTTGTCGTGCAGGCTCTCGCGATAGATGTCGCCCTGCAATTCGTCGGGCGTCAGCATCATCATGACGTCGGCCCACTTCGCGGCTTCGGCGACTTCCATTACCTTGAAGCCGGCGTTCTCGGCCTTCTTCGCTGTTGCCGAGCCCTTGCGCAGCGCGATGGCAACGTCCTTGACGCCGGAGTCCTTCAGGTTCAGCGCATGCGCATGGCCTTGGCTGCCGTAGCCGACGATGCAAACCTTCTTGCCCTTGATGAGATTGATGTCCGCATCCCGATCGTAATAAACGCGCATGGTCGTTCCTCTATTCGGCGGTGCAATACCCCTGCCCGCCCGTTGTC
>JAKFUP010000169.1 GCA_021732625.1 Hyphomicrobiales bacterium | reverse complement strand
CCAAGTGCAAAAAGCTGCACGACAAACGCGAGACCGAAAAGAAGCGCGACTGGAGTCGTGAAAAGGGCCGTCTGTTACGGGCGAGAGGGTAGACCGATGAACGAGATCCATCAGATCAATCAGCCGAATATCATGGACGTGGATTGGTCGAAGATTCCGGCTCCTGAGGACGATGGCGCGGCAAGCCACCTCAAAGGCATGTCTATGCCGCCGGTAGCGCTGCTTGCGACCGATGGCAGCATGGTCACGCTGGCTGTGCAGAAAGGCCGCGTCGTTGTGTTCGGCTATCCGCGAACCGGAGAGCCTGGCAAGATCGCGCTGGTCGATGACTGGGACATGATCCCCGGCGCGCGTGGCTGCACGCCGCAGACCTGCTCGTTCCGCGACCTGTTCGGTGAACTGAAAGCCGCAGGCGCCAGCGCCGTGTTCGGACTGTCAACGCAGTCGCCCGAGTACCAGAAGGCGATGACCGATCGCCTTCACGTGCCGTTTCCCGTGCTGTCCGACGACAAGCTCGAATTGAGCAAGGCTTTGAACTTGCCGAGGATGGATGTCGCCGGTTTGACGATGATCAAGCGGCTGGCGCTGATCGTCGACGACGGCCGGATCAGCCACGTGTTCTATCCGGTGTTTCCACCGGATCAGAACGCGGCGGACGTGCTGGCGTGGCTGCAAGCCAACCCGCGCTAGAATCCGCTTCCGGCGGCCCTATGCTGCTTCCGGTTTCGCATACTGCGCGACGCCGTGACCGAATGACCAGTTTTCTGGCAAAGCTTCGACGAGGTTGATGAAGATGTCTTCAGGCCGGAGGCCGGGATCTTTCGTCAATTTCTGAACGATGGCGCGATACAGCGCTTTCTTTTTCGCGAGCGGCCGCGTGTTGCTGACGGTCAGCTGAATGACGACAAAATCGTCGCTGCGCTCGATGTCGAAAAAGTCGCGGCTATAAACGAAGTTGTCGGCATCGTGCTCCGAGATCGTCATGAAGAAATCACGCTCGGGCACGTCGAAGGTTTCGCGCATGGCGCTGTAGAGGCCATCGAGAATGGCCTTACGATAGGCAGCGGACTTTCCCTTGCGGAGCGAAACGCGGGTGAGCGGCATGGTGGCCTCCTGTTTGAGACTGGATCCCATGATCCATCTGTCAGGAAACTTACGCTTGGCGACGGCATTTAAATAGGGTATGATTGAATATATCAGAGATACCTATTTTAAATGGATGACATATGAGGACGCTCGACCCAGAGTCCATTCAAGCCTTTGTTCTTGTTGCCGATCTCAAGAGCTTTACCCGCGCGGCGGAGGCGTTGGGCTCGACCCAATCGGCGATCAGCCTCAAGCTGAAGCGGTTGGAGGAGAAGCTCGGCCGACGCCTGATCGAGCGAACCCCGCGGCTGGTCCGGCTGTCTCCCGAAGGCGCGGCTTTTCTACCGGCTGCGCGCGATTTCGTCGGTGCACACGAGCGCGCGTTCGCAACTTTCAGCGCCGAGCGCCGCCGTCTCGTGATTGGCATCAGCGTTCACGTGGTCGGGCCGGAATTGCCGATGCTGCTGAGGCGCATGAGCGAATATGAGCCGGAGCTTGTGATCGAGCTGCGGGTATCGCCATCGAACGAGGTGTTGAAGGCATTCGACGATGCCGAACTCGATGCCGCGGTGATTTTGCGACACGACAATGCGCGGCGCGATGGCGAGGTGCTGTTGCAGGAGCGCTTCGGCTGGTTCGCATCGGTCGATTGGCCAGCACGAACAGGAGAACCGCTGCGGATTGCCAGTCAATCCGGGCCGTGTGGTCTGCGAGCGTCCGCTGCGCAGGCGCTCGACGCTGCCGGCATTCCGTGGACCGAGGTGTTCGTCGGCGGCGGTGTTGCGACCGTCGGCGCTGCGGTATCGGCGGGGCTGGCCGTTGCCGCGCTGGCGCGTCGATGCGCTCCAGCCGGCGCAGTTGACGTTGGCCAGCGCCTGTCGCTGCCGCCGTTGCCGCCGTCCGATCTGGTGCTGCTGTCGCGCGTATCGGAACAGCGAAGCCGCGCCACCTTACGCAGCTTCTGCTCGGCGCTGCGCGCGACCGCGAAGTGATCTGCGGACGCGAGCTGGATTTCAGCCTTTATCAAGATCGGCGCGCACCCGCGCGAACACCGCACTGAACATCTCAGGCGTCAGCACGCGGGTGTTCGTGTTGTAGCGCGAGCAATGATAGCTGTCGTAAAGCGAGAGAGTGTTGGCGCGATGCACGGCGCCATGAACTGCCCCGTGGCCGAACGGCGCGGCTGCGGCGTGTATGCCCAAGACCTTGAGCACGGTAACGTGCGCAATATGTCCCAGCGCGACGATGGCGCGCAGATTTGGCATCTCATCAAGCGTTGCTGCCAGGAACTGACGGCAGGTGTTGATTTCAATTGGCAGAGGTTTGTTCTGCGGAGGCACGCAGCGAACGCCATTGCTGATGCGGCAATCGATCAGCGTCAGCCCGTCATCGGGCGATGCGCGATAGGTGCCTTTGGCAAAGCCATGATCGAGCAGCGTCGCATACAACAGATCGCCAGCGTAATCGCCCGTGAACGGCCGGCCGGTGCGGTTGGCGCCCTGAACGCCGGGAGCGAGGCCGACGATCAGAAGCCGCGCGTCGCGATCGCCGAAGGACGCAACCGGTCCGTTGAACCAATCCGGGTGGCGGGCGCGATTATCCAGCCGGTATGCGACGAGACGCGGGCACAGCGGGCAATCGCGACCCGGCTCGGCCGAGCTTGATCCAGAAAAGGCAGGCAAGGCGTGAGCGGATGTCCGCTCGCTGCCTTTGGACTTTCTAGAAGTCGTCTTCGTCGCCGCGCGGGGCAATGGTGCTCCGATGCAGGAACTGCGGCGTGTGCGGCCGCGGCTCGCGGGGTTCTCTCGGCTCCCGCGGAGCCGGGCGCTCCGCCGGATCTCTGCCGATTTTGGACTGTAGCTCGACGAGATCGGTAAAAAGACATCCGCTTGCCGGCGCAACTCGTCGGCGATCATCGGTGGCTGGCTGGAGATTGTGGAAATCACCGTGACCCGCACGCCGCGGCGCTGCACCGCTTCGACCAGCGAGCGGAAATCGCCGTCGCCGGAAAACAGCACGATCTGATCGACGTGGCCGGCAAGCTCCATGGCATCGACGGCAAGCTCGATGTCCATGTTGCCCTTGACCTTGCGGCGGCCGGAGGCGTCGGTGAATTCCTTCGTCGCCTTGGTGACGACGGTATAGCCGTTGTAATCCAGCCAATCGATCAGCGGGCGGATCGACGAGTATTCCTGATCTTCGATAATGGCAGTGTAATAGAACGCACGGACCAGATTACCGCGGCTCTGAAATTCGCGGAGCAGACGTTTGTAGTCGATATCGAAACCAAGGGTCTTGGCTGTTGCGTAAAGATTTGCTCCGTCAATAAAGACTGCAAGTTTGTTGGTGGCAGCTGACATCCAGTTTCTCTCTTAAGCTAATCTGAATAGCGTTCTTGGTGCGGCTGCGGGGGGCCGCGGATTCCCAAACGACGATGATGCACCGCGCCTGATTGAATCAGGACTTTGCGGCACTTTGAATTGTGGATCGGTTGATGCTCACGACGCCGGGTGTCCCCATCCGGTGCGCCATTCCATTGTCAGTCTTGTATCGCAATGAAGCGATTTAGTGTCCAGAATTGCCATAATTGGATCAAGCTTCGAACGCCGATCCTGTCGAAAGCGGGTTAACAGAGGCGTGTTCCGCCGCCAACCGTATTTTCGCTTGCGAAATGGACTTTGGCGCTATACCTAGCGCGCATAGCGGCAAATTGACCCCAAGTGGTCTTTCCAGAATTATCCCAAGATTGCGGAGCGACAGCCTATGGCGCGCGTCACTGTGGAAGATTGTATCGATAAGGTCGATAACAGGTTCGATCTTGTTTTGCTGGCGGCGCATCGTGCCCGCATGATCTCGTCGGGGTCACAACTTACGATTGATCGCGACAACGATAAAAATCCGGTCGTGTCGCTTCGCGAGATCGCCGAACAGACCGTATCGCCTGAAGATCTTCGCGAAGAACTGGTTCATTCGCTGCAGAAGTTTGTCGAGGTCGATGAGCCCGAGCCCGATACCGTGCCGTTGATCGGCTCGGCCGGCGCCAGCGTCGATGCCGACGATACTGAGGTGGCCGTCGAGCGCATGACCGAAGAAGAGCTGCTGAAGGGCCTCGAAGGTCTCGCCCCCCCGGAAGAGCAGCCGGAAGAAGACGAGTAGTCCTCGATTCGGCAACAGATCGCTGGAAATTGATTAAAAGGCCCGGACCCGTCCGGGCTTTTTGCTTTGCGGCCATGGGTCTGAACGCCTTGCCTCGCGGGACGCGGGGCCAACGCGCTGATTTTCCTTAATTCTGTTCTCCACTTCCCCAACCGATGTCCTAGAGTAATAGTGTGAATCCGGGTTTCATACGAAACCCAAACGGTACTTCGCATGGCTGCAGGCCGCCGCACCTCACGACAGATGGAAGCCGCCGCCGATACGGCCGTAGCGGCCGCGAATGCGGCTGCGTCGCCGCGCCGCGCTCGTGGTTCGCGCGCCGGGATGATGCGCCAGTATGACCTCGTCGAGCGGGTCCGCGCCTACAATCCGAATACCGACGAGGATCTGCTCAACCGCGCCTACGTTTACGCCATGGTTGCTCACGGCGAGCAGACCCGCGCGTCGGGCGATCCGTACTTTTCGCATCCGCTCGAAGTGGCTGCGATTCTCACCGACCTCAAGCTCGACGATGCCACCATCGTCGCCGCACTTCTGCATGACACCATTGAAGACACCGAAGCGACCCGCACCGAGATCGATCAGGTGTTCGGGCAGGAGATCGGTGCGCTGGTCGAAGGCCTGACCAAACTGAAGCGGCTCGAACTCGTGTCGCGCGAAGCAAAGCAGGCCGAGAATCTCCGCAAGCTGCTGCTGGCGATCGCCGACGACGTGCGCGTGCTGCTGATCAAGCTCGCCGACCGCCTGCACAACATGCGCACGCTGGAATTTGTGCCGCAGGCCTCGCGCCGCCGCGTTGCCGAGGAAACGCTTGATATCTATGCGCCGCTTGCCGGCCGCATGGGTATGCAGGACATGCGCGAGGAGCTGGAAGACCTGTCGTTCCGCGAGCTCGATCCGGAAGCCCATAGCGTCATTACGCAGCGGCTGGACGCGCTCACCGAGAAAAGCCGCAACCTGATCGGCGAGATCGAAACCCAGTTGTTCGAGAATTTGAAGAAGCACGGCATCTGGGCCGAGGTGAAGGGACGTCGCAAGCGTCCGTTTTCGATCTGGACCAAGATGGAGCGCAAGTCCGTCGGGTTCGAGCAGTTATCCGATATTTTCGGTTTCCGGATCGTCGTGACCTCGCTCGAGGCCTGTTACCGCGCGCTCGGGATCGTGCACACCACCTGGCCGGTGGTGCCGGGACGCTTTAAAGACTACATCTCCACGCCGAAGCAGAACGACTATCGCTCGATCCACTCCACCGTGATCGGACCGGGCAATCAGCGCGTCGAGCTTCAGATCCGCACCGCCGACATGGACCGCATCGCCGAGTTCGGTATCGCCGCGCATGCGTTCTACAAAGAAGGCGGCGTATCGCCGACCGAGCGGCTGAAGCACGAGTCGAATGCATTCGCCTGGCTGCGGCAGACCATCGGCGTGCTTTCGGAAAGCTCCAATCCAGAGGAGTTTCTCGAACATACCAAGCTCGAACTGTTTCACGATCAGGTGTTTTGTTTTACCCCGAAAGGCAAGCTGATCGCGCTGCCGCGCAAGGCCAACGTCATCGACTTCGCCTATGCCGTGCATACCGATGTCGGCAACAGCGCGGTCGGCTGCAAGATCAACGGCAAGTTCGCGCCGTTGTCATCTGAACTCGAGAATGGCGACGAAGTCGAGGTGATGACCTCCAGCGCACAGGAAGCGCCGCCGTCCGCATGGGAAACGCTCGCCATCACCGGCAAGGCGCGCGCGGCGATCCGCCGTTCAACCCGCGCTGCCGTTCGCGACCAGTATGCGGGGCTGGGGCGGCGCATCGTCGATAGACTTTTTACGCGCGCCAAGGTCGAGTACGCCGACGACAAGCTGAAGGGCGCATTGCCGCGCCTGGCGCGGTCATCGATTGAAGACGTGATGGCCGCGGTCGGGCGCGGTGAGATCAAGGCGTCCGACGTCGCGCGCGCGATGTATCCTGATTACAAGGAGGAGCGCGTCGGCCGCAAACGCGCCGGCGGCAAGGTCAAGGTTGCGTCGGCGGATGTGTCGGCCAAGTCGTCGGTCGGGATTCCGATCAGCGGTGCCAATTCGGAGCTTCCGGTGAAGTTCGCGCCAAACGGCGGCGCGGTGCCGGGCGATCGCATCGTCGGCATCGTTACGCCGGGGGAGGGAATCACGATCTACCCGATTACCTCGCCGGCGCTGAAGGAATTCGAGGACATGCCTGAGCGATGGCTCGATGTGCGCTGGGATGTGGACGATGCGACGCCGCAACGCTTTCCGGCGCGGCTGATGGTTCAGAACGTCAACGAGCCGGGCTCGCTGGCGCAGGTAGCCGGTGTGATTGCGGAAAACGACGGCAACATCGACAACATCAGCATGCGCCGCCGCTCCCCGGATTTCACCGAGCTGACCATCGATCTTGAGGTCTATGACCTCAAGCATCTCAGCGCTATCATCGCGCAGCTCCGCGCCAAGGCCGTGGTCGCGCAGGTCGAGCGCGTCAACGGCTGATCGTCCCACAGGCTATTCAACCGTTTCTTCGGAACGCTCATGTCACTTGCTCCTCCGCTGCGTCTTGGCGTCAATATCGACCACGTCGCCACCATCCGGAATGCGCGGGGCGGAAAACATCCGGATCCGGTGCGCGCGGCGCTTATTGCGATCGAAGCCGGCGCGGACGGCATCACCGCACATCTGCGCGAGGACCGCCGCCACATTCGCGATGACGACATGGCGCGGCTGAAGTCCGACATTTCACGGCCGCTCAATTTCGAGATGGCGGCGACGCCGGAAATGTCACGCATCGCGCTGATGACCAGACCGAATGCGGTGTGTCTGGTCCCCGAGCGGCGGCAGGAGGTCACCACCGAAGGCGGGCTCGATGTCGTCGGGCAGCATAACGAACTCGCTCCATTCATTTCCCGGCTGAACGACGCGGGTATCCGCGTGTCGCTATTCATCGCCGCCGATCCGCGCCAGATCGAATGGGCGGCTAAACTGCGTGCGCCGGTGATCGAGATTCATACCGGCGGCTGGTGTGACGCGATTGCAGATGGCAATGCGGCCAAGGCCGAGACTGAATGGAAGCGCATCGTGCATGGTGCGGCGCTGGCAAAGTCCGCAGGCCTCGAAGTTCATGCCGGTCATGGTCTTGACTATGCGACCGCCGAGACCATCGCGAGCCTGCCGCAGATCGTCGAACTCAACATCGGCCATTATCTGGTGGGTGAAGCGATCGAAACCGGGCTTGCCGACGCAACACGGCGGATGCGCGCAGCGATGGATCGCGGCCGCGCCAAGGCTGCGAGCGCGGCATGATTATTGGCATCGGCTCCGACATCATCGATATCCGCCGCGTCGCCAAGGTGATGGAGCGGCACGGCGAGCGTTTCATCGACCGTATCTTCACGGACGCTGAAAAGGCGCGCGCTGCGCGGCGGGCGGCGAACGAGAAAATGGTTGTGGCAACTTATGCCAAGCGGTTTGCCGCCAAGGAGGCCTGCTCAAAAGCGCTTGGCACCGGAATCCGGCGCGGCGTCTGGTGGCGCGATATGGGTGTGGTCAATCTCCCTGGCGGGCGGCCGAGCATGCATTTGACCGGTGGGGCCAAAGCGCGGCTGGAGGCCCTGACACCCGACGGTTTCGAGGCGCGGATCGATCTCACCATCACCGATGATTGGCCGCTGGCGCAGGCATTCGTCATCATTTCGGCCATTCCTGTGGCCAAACTCTGACCCGGATCGGCGGGCGGGAGCGAATTTCGCAGCAAACTCAGTGAGTGGCGGAAATCGCTGATTCGTCATGCCGTTAGCGGAATTTTGTCCGGCCTTTGATTGCACCGCCGCGAACAAACGTCTAAAACGCGCGCGGGTGTTTGGCGGTGCCGGGCGGACTAATCGGGAATTTTGAAAGCGATGAGCGTGACGTCCGGGACAAAATCAGAAAGCGGCTTCGGTGAGACCGTCAAGGTCGTCATTCATGCCCTCATCATCGCCCTTATCATCCGCACATTCCTGTTCCAGCCGTTCAACATTCCATCGGGCTCGATGAAGACGACGCTGCTGGTCGGCGACTACCTGTTCGTCTCGAAATATTCTTACGGCTATAGCCACTATTCGATCCCGCTCTCACCGCCAATCTTTTCGGGACGCGTGTTCGGCTCCGAGCCGAGCCGTGGCGACATCGTCGTTTTCCGCCTGCCGCGCGAGGATTCGACCGACTACATCAAGCGCGTGATCGGTCTGCCGGGCGATCGCGTGCAGATGAAAGATGGATTGCTCCACATCAACGAAAAGCCGGTCGAGCGTCAGCGGATGTCGGATTTCGTCGGTGAGGATCCGTGCGGCAACGATGCCATCGCACGGGTGAAGCGCTGGAAGGAAACGCTGCCGAACGGTGTCACTTACGAGACGCTCGACTGCGTCGACAACAGCTTCTACGACAACACCATCGTCTACACCGTGCCGGCCGGTCATTTCTTCATGATGGGCGACAACCGCGACAATTCCACCGACAGCCGTGTGCAGTCCGCTGTCGGTTACGTGCCACTTGAAAATCTGGTCGGCCGCGCGCAGATGATTTTCTTCTCGATCGCCGAGGGCGAACGCGCCTGGCAAATCTGGCGCTGGCCTTCGGCCGTGCGCTGGAATCGCATTTTCTCTTTTGTGCGATGATCGAGGACGCGCCCGCAACCTCAGCCTCAGCGAAGCCGAACGACGCCGTGAGCGCAGATGCCTCCGGCAGCGCGACGCCCGCGAAGAAGCCGTCGCGCAGGGTCAGTGCGAAGGCCGCCGCCGCAGCGCTCGAAACCCGGATCGGCTACAAGTTCTCGACGCCATCGCTTCTGGCCACCGCGATGACCCATGTCTCGGCGCTGAAAGGCGCTCGCGTTCGCGCCGACAGTTATCAGCGTCTTGAGTTTCTCGGCGATCACGTATTGGGGCTGGTCGTCTCCGACATGCTGTACCGTGCATTTCCGCGCGGCGACGAGGGCGAATTGTCTAAACGGCTCGCCGATCTCGTGCGCAAGGAAACTTGTGCCGACGTGGCCACCGAACTCGGACTCGACGAGAGCATCAAGCTCGGTGCTGTGGGGCAGGGTGCCGGTGCACGCTTGCGCAAATCAGTTCTCGGCGATGTCTGCGAAGCGGTCATCGGCGCGATCTATCTGGACGGCGGCTATCCCGCAGCTGCGGCGTTCGTCGAACGGCTGTGGAGCGAGCGCATGCGCAAGCCCGCCCGCGCGCTGCGCGATCCCAAGACCATCCTGCAGGAATGGGCGCAGGGACGCGGGCTGCCGACGCCGGCCTATCGCGAGGTGGAGCGAACCGGCCCGCATCACGATCCGCGCTTTCGCGTTGCCGTCGAATTGCCTGGACTGGACTTCGCCGAAGGCACGGGAAGCAGCAAACGTCTTGCCGAGAAAGCCGCGGCCTCTGCCATGCTCAAACGCGAAGATGTACCCGGTTATGACGGCTGACACCCAGAACAATGCCCACGCAGCGACGCGATGTGGCTTCGTTGCGCTGATCGGCGCGCCTAATGTCGGCAAGTCCACCCTCGTCAATGCGCTGGTCGGCTCAAAGGTCACGATCGTCTCGAAGAAAGTGCAGACGACGCGGGCGCTTATCCGCGGCATCGTGATCGAAGACAAATCACAGATCGTGCTGGTCGATACGCCGGGCATCTTCGCGCCAAAGCGAAGACTTGACCGCGCCATGGTCTCGACCGCATGGAGCGGGGCGCATGATGCGGACCTCGTGTGCATGCTGCTCGATGCACGCGCTGGGATCGACGACGAAGCCGATGCGATCCTCAGCAAACTCACGAGCGTCGCTCATCCGAAATTCCTGGTGCTGAACAAGATCGATCTCGTGCCGCGCGAGAAATTGCTGGCGCTGGCGCAAAAGGCTAACGAGCGGCTGCCGTTCAAGCAGACATTCATGATATCGGCGTTATCGGGCGACGGCGTTGGCGATCTGCGCGCCGTGCTCGCCCGCGAGGTGCCGGACGGGCCGTTTCATTATCCGGAAGATCAGATGTCGGATGCTCCGCTGCGTCATCTCGCGGCCGAGATCACGCGCGAGAAGATTTTCCGGAAGCTGCATCAGGAGCTGCCGTATCAGTCCACCGTCGAGACCGACACCTGGACCGAGCGCAAGGATAAATCGGTGCGGATCGACCAGACGATCTTTGTCGAGCGTGAAAGCCAGCGCAAGATCATGCTCGGCAAGGCCGGCGCGACGATCAAGGCGATCGGTGCTGACGCCCGCAAGGAAATCGCGGACATTATCGAGGTGCCGGTGCATCTGTTTTTGTTCGTGAAGGTGCGGGAAGACTGGGACAACGATCCGGAACGCTATCGCGAGATCGGTCTCGAATTTCCGAAGGAATGACGGTGAGCAACGAGGATATGAGCAGCACGCCACCGGTTCCGGGAAACATTCTGTTGTTCGAGGCGCTGATGTATGCCTCGCTTGGTGTGGACGCGCTGTCGGCGGCCTTTACGGACTACTCTGAAACCGATCTGACGGCTGTCGACAAACTGACGACCGCCGCGTTCATCGGTGTCTTCGTGTGGCTGGTCGGACTTGCGGCTCGCCGGCGAAAACCTTGGGCACGGGCGATTCTGCTGGCTGCTCTCATCGTGTCGACTGTGTTTGTGGTCGCGCTGTTCCTGCAGGACGGTTTGCGTGGACGGGTTGCGATCGAGATCCTGTCGCTGGGGCTCGGCGTCACGGGAATGTATTGTTCCTTCACCGGCGATGCGCGCGGATGGTTTGGAATCCGGCAGGGCGGCGATCGCCGCGGCTGAGAAAATCCTCCGGGTAGGAGAGCATTTTCCGGCTAAGTGGAATCCGGTTAGCCGCAAGAAAATGCTCTCAAATAAAAGCTTGCGCGTATTCTGCGTAAACTTGATTGCGAAGCAAAACCGGTGCCCACTTTTCCGGAATACGCGCTACTGTCCGATTCATGGAATGGACCGACGAGGGCATCGTTCTGGGGGTGCGGCGGCACGGCGAGGCGGGCGCCATCGTCGAATTGCTGACGCGCAGCCATGGCCGCCACCTTGGCCTCGTGCGGGGCGGGGCGGGCTCGCGGATGCGGCCGGTGCTGCAGCCCGGCAACAGTGTCAGCATTGTCTGGCGCGCGCGCCTCGACGAACATCTCGGGCACTACGCGATTGAGGGCATCCGGCTGCGCGCCGCGACCGTTCTGGCATCTTCTCATGCGGTCTATGGTGTGACGCATCTCGCTTCGCTGGCCCGGCTGTTGCCGGAACGCGATCCGCATGAAGACATCTACGAGATGCTGCTGGAGACGCTTGAGGATTTCGACGACCCGCGCGAAGCTGCGATGCGGCTGGTCAGATTCGAACTGGCGATGCTGACCGAACTTGGCTTCGGTCTTGACCTGACCACGTGTGTTGCGACCGGCGTGTCGCACGAACTGATTTACGTTTCGCCGAAGTCGGGAGCGGCGGTGTCGCGTGAAGCGGGCCAGCCGTGGCACGACAAGCTGTTGCCGTTGCCGGCGTTTCTGCAAGAAGCGGAAGAAGGGCAACCGTCATCATCGGACGACGATCTGAACAATGGTTTCCAGCTGACCGGTTTTTTTCTGATGCGCCATGTGCTCGAGCCGCGCGGACTGACGCATTCCGATGCGCGCGAGGGCTTCATCGCCGCGGTGACGAAGCGGCGCGCCAATGTGCAGGGCCGATAAAACCTGACGGCGCCACGATAGCTCCGCTAGCTCGAAGCAAAACGGGCCGGATTGCTCCGGCCCGTTGACGATCGGTGAAGATCAGAACTCAGTAGTAGTAGGCGCGCGGACGATAGTAGGGGCGCGGAGCAACATAACCGTAGCCGCCGCCGTAACCGCCTCCGCCATAACCGCCGCCGTAGCCATAGCCGTAGGCGGGAGCTGCGCGATAGCACGAGCGCACCCAGCGGTATCCATTCCAGACCCGGCGGCAAACGAGTTGCACTTGTTCAACGGAGCTTGAGCCTGCGACAACACCCGGCAATGTCATGGCTTCAGCACGCGGAGCAGCCAAAACGGCGGCGCCGGCAACAGTAATAATAGCCGCAGCGGCAATCAACAAACGACGCATTCGTTTCCTCCTCAACACTTCAAGCGGCCCACCTGGCGGAACGCCAAGCCGAAGACCCAGCGCCATCATATGCTCTCCAGCTGGCACGTTCTACGGCCTTGGTGGAACATCTGGCGCTGTCCAATATGCGGGCGGGGTGCGACCAAAATATGGTTGAGTCATTCATTTCTTGTTCATGTGACGGTGTCGTTTCTTGTTCATCGGGGCGCCAAGGGTTAACCCGTTGGTATGGGCAAGACACTGATTCCCCCGGAGCCAAACGAGATTCAGGATGTCGCGCTGCGCGAGGCGCTGGAAGAGCGCTACCTGGCGTATGCGCTCTCGACCATCATGCATCGTGCGTTGCCGGACGCACGCGACGGGTTGAAACCGGTGCATCGCCGCATTCTCTACGGCATGCGTCTGCTGCGGCTCGATCCGGGTACACCGTTCAAGAAATCCGCCAAGATCGTCGGCGACGTGATGGGGTCGTTCCATCCGCATGGCGATCAATCGATCTACGACGCGCTCGTTCGCCTCGCGCAGGATTTTTCCTCGCGCTATCCGCTGGTGGACGGGCAGGGCAACTTCGGCAACATCGACGGCGATAATCCGGCGGCCTATCGCTACACCGAAGCACGCATGACAGAGGTCGCGCGGCTGCTGCTGGAAGGCATTGACGAGGACGCGGTCGCGTTTCGCCCGAACTACGACGGTCAGACCTCGGAGCCAGTCGTGCTCCCGGGCGCATTTCCCAATCTGCTCGCCAATGGATCGCAGGGCATCGCGGTCGGCATGGCGACCTCGATCCCGCCGCACAACGCCGCTGAACTTTGCGACGCCGCGCTGCATCTGATCGACAAGCCGGCTGCGAAATCACGCAGTCTCTTGAAGTGGGTGAAGGGTCCCGATTTTCCAACCGGCGGCATCATCGTCGACTCGCACGAAAGCATTGCTGAAGCCTATTCAACCGGACGCGGCTCGTTCCGGGTGCGCGCGAAGTGGCATCGCGAGGACGGCGCACGCGGTGCATGGACGATCGTCATCACCGAAATTCCATGGCTGGTGCAGAAGTCGCGGCTGATCGAGAAGATCGCCGAACTGCTGAACGAGCGGAAGCTGCCGCTGGTCGGCGACGTGCGCGATGAATCCGCCGAAGACGTCCGCGTCGTCATCGAGCCGAAGTCGCGCACCTCCGATCCAGAGATCGTGATGGAGTCGCTGTTCAAGCTGACCGAGCTTGAAAGCCGCATCTCGCTCAATCTCAACGTGCTGCTGAAGGGCCGTATCCCGAAGGTTGTCGGGCTCGCGGAAACGCTGCGCGAATGGCTCGACCATCGCCGTGACGTGCTGGTGCGCCGCTCCAGGTATCGTCAGCAGCAGATCGAGAACCGTCTCGAAGTGCTCGGCGGCTATCTGATCGCCTATCTGAACCTCGACAAGGTCATCAAGATCATCCGCACCGAGGACGAGCCGAAGCCGGTGCTGATCAAGACGTTCAAGCTGACCGATGTGCAGGCCGACGCCATCCTCAACATGCGGCTGCGCAGTTTGCGCAAGCTCGAGGAAATGGAAATTCGCACCGAGGACAAGAACCTTCGCACCGAGCTGAAAGGCATCAAGGGTATTCTCGCCTCCGAGACCGAGCAGTGGGCCAAGGTCGCCGAACAGGTCAAGAAGGTGCGCGATACGTTCGGGCCGAAGACCCCGCTCGGTAAGCGGCGAACGCAGTTTGCCGACGCGCCCGAGCACGACATGGCTGCGATCGAGGAAGCACTGGTCGAGCGCGAGCCGATCACCATCGTCGTTTCCGACAAGGGCTGGGTGCGGACGATGAAAGGGCAGGTGGCCGACCTGTCCAGTCTTGCGTTCAAGACCGACGACAGCATGGGTTTCGCATTCTTCGCGGAGACCACATCGAAGCTGATGCTGCTTGCGACCAACGGCAAGATCTACACGCTCGATGCATCGAAGTTGCCCGGCGGGCGTGGCCATGGCGAACCGATCCGCATGTTCATCGACATGGAACAGGACGTGTCGGTCGTGTCGATGTTCACGCTCAAGGGTGGCCGCAAGTTCCTTGTCGCGAGTCGCGACGGGCAGGGCTTCGTCGTCAACGAGGACGATTGCGTCGGCAACACCCGCAAGGGCAAGCAGGTGCTCAACGTCGCGATGCCAAACGAAGCGACGGCGATCTGCATCGTCAATGGCGATACGGTCGCTGTGATCGGAAGCAACCACAAGATGGTGCTGTTCCCGCTCGATCAGGTGCCGGAGATGGCGCGCGGACGCGGCGTTCGCTTGCAGAAGTACAAGGGTAGCGGGCTGTCCGATGTGATGACGTTTACGCTAAAGGACGGTATGGCGTGGAAGGATTCCGCCGGTCGTGATTTCTCGCTGAGCGCGAAAGAGTTGAAGGACTGGCAAGGCAACCGCGCCGACGCCGGGCGCCTCGCGCACGGTTTCCCGAAGTCGAACAAGTTCGGCAAGGGGATGGACTAGATTCTCGCCTCTGTAGACCGGCCCTAGACAACGGACTTTAGTCTGATCTGATACAGCAATGCCGCGCTGACGGAGGTAAGTGTCAGCACCAGTCCTAGTCCGATCATTGGATCCTTCGCGATGATTGCGGCGATGAGGACGCAGATCGCAGCCGACATCATTTGCCAGAATCCGAGCAGCGCCGAAGCAGTCCCGGCACGTTCGCCGAATGGCGATAAGGACTGCGCGCTGCCGAGTGGGTTGACCATGCCCATGCCGAGCAGAAAGACGCAGATGCCGAACAGGAGCGAAAAGAAGCGCGGGTCGAACAGCGACACCAGCAGCACGATAATGCCGCCGAGTCCGGCCAGCGCGAGGCCCATTTGAATGGATCGGTCGAGGCCGAGCCGCGGCACCAGCTTTGTTGCGATGATTCCCGCGCTGAAAACCACCATCACAGTGCCTGCGAAAAAGAAACCAAGCTGCAACGGCGTGAAGCCGAGGCTTTCGATCAGTACGCGCGGCAACGCGGAAAACATCGCGAACAGCGCACCGAGGATGAGGCTGACGGTTAGAGCCGGCACTACAAAGCGGCGATCGGCCGACAGGGCGAGATAAGCCTTGGAGATCGCGAGCGGAGCAAGCGGCGTGCGTGTAGCACGATGGGTTTCGCCGAACACGCTTGCATAGGCCACTGCGGTCACGGCGGCGAACACCGCGACGAACAGAAAGCCAGACCGCCAGCCGAAATAATAATCAAGTGCGCCTCCGACGAGTGGCGAGAAGCCGGGTGCGGCCGCCATCGCGACCATCACGAAGGTGAGAACGCGGGCGAGCTTTGCGCCCTCGAACAGATCGCGGGCGATGGCGCGCGACAGCACCGATGTGGCGCAGGCGCCGGCCCCT
>JAKFUP010000033.1 GCA_021732625.1 Hyphomicrobiales bacterium | reverse complement strand
CGGCCTTGCTCCCCCATCCGCATGCTCCTATAGCTTTCGCTTTAATGACATCCGTTCAGAAATCGACCTTCGTCCTCGGTCACCGGCATTTGCTGGGCATCGAGGGCCTTTCCGCGGCCGATATCACTGGCCTGCTCGACCTCTCCGAAGAATTCGTCGAGCTCAACCGCCAGGTCGATAAAAAGCGCAGCAATCTGCGCGGCCGCACCCAGGTCAATCTGTTCTTCGAAGCCTCCACCCGCACCCAGTCGTCGTTCGAGATCGCCGGCAAGCGTCTCGGCGCCGACGTCATGAACATGTCGGTCGCCTCGTCCGCGATGCGCAAGGGCGAGACCCTGATCGACACGGCGGTGACGCTCAACGCCATGCATCCGGACATTCTGGTGGTCCGCCATCATGCCTCCGGCGCGGTCGAATTGCTGGCGCAGAAAGTCGACGGCTCCGTCATCAATGCCGGCGACGGCGCGCACGAACATCCGACGCAAGCGCTGCTCGATGCGCTGACCATCCGCCGCAACAAGGGCCGGCTCGAGGGCCTCGTCATCGCGATCTGCGGCGACGTCATGCATTCGCGCGTCGCCCGCTCCAACATTCTCCTGCTCAACACCATGGGCGCGCGGGTGCGCGTGGTCGCTCCATCGACGCTGCTGCCGCCCGGCATCGAGCGGATGGGCGTCGAAGTCGCGCGCGACATGCGCGCCGGACTTGAAGGCGCTGACATCGTCATGATGCTGCGGCTGCAGCGCGAGCGCATGAACGGCTCGTTCGTCCCTTCCTCGACCGAATACTTTCACTACTTCGGCCTCGACCAGAAGAAGCTCGCTTACGCCAAGCCCGACGCGCTTGTGATGCATCCGGGCCCGATGAATCGCGGCGTCGAAATCGACTCGATTGTCGCCGACGGCGCGCAATCGCTGATCCGCGAACAGGTGGAAATGGGTGTCGCTGTGCGCATGGCTGTACTCGAAGCGCTGGCGCGGAACCTGCCCAATGCGTGATGCTTGGCAAAATCAATTGCCGAGCAGGCAGCGCCGATGGCTGCGCCCTCTCCCCTTGTGGGAGAGGGCTCCACAAAGCCGCCACGCACACATTTGGGTGAGGGGTTGCAACCTCACCCCTCACCCGGCAGAGGTTGCTGAAACCTCGGCGATGCCCTCTCCCACAAGGGGAGAGGGCACGAGAAGCTGGCACCGTTCTGGGCGTGCCAGCATCATGCTTTTGCAAGGACGACGCAGCGTAGAGTACAGCGGAGCCAGCCATGCTGACTGACCGCCGCCCGATCCTGCTGGCCAACGCCCGCGTCGTCGATCCGTCGCGCGATCTCGACGGCCCCGCCGACGTGCTGATCGCCGACGGCGTCATCCGCGATGCGCGACGCGGCATCGGCGCGGCCGGCGTCCCAGAAGGCACCGACATCGTCAACTGCTCGGGCAAGATCGTCGCACCGGGTTTGGTCGACATGCGCGCCTTCATCGGCGAGCCGGGTGCTGGCTACCGCGAGACCTTTGCCTCGGCGAGCCAGGCCGCAGCCGCAGGCGGCATCACCACGATCATCTGCCAGCCGGACACTTCGCCCGCCATCGACAACGCCGCGACGGTGGACTTCGTGCTGCGCCGCGCCCGCGACACCGCGATCGTCAACATCCATCCGATGGCGGCGCTGACCAAAGGCATGCGCGGCGAGGAAATGACCGAGATCGGCTTGCTCAAGGCCGCAGGCGCCGTCGCGTTCACCGACGGCATCGCGAGCGTCGCCAATGCACAACTGATGCGCCGTGCGCTGACATACGCCCGCGATTTCGACGCGCTGATCGTGCATCACACCGAAGACCGCCATCTGATCGGCGAAGGCGTGATGAACGAAGGCGAGTTTGCCGCGCGGCTGGGATTGATGGGCATTCCCAATGCATCGGAAGCCGTGGTGCTGGAGCGCGACATCCGTCTCGTCGCACTGACCGGCGGGCGCTATCACGCGGCCTCGCTGACTTGCGTCGACTCGCTTGAGGTTTTGCAGCGCGCCCGCGACGCCGGGCTGAAAGTCAGCGCGTCGGCTTCGATCAATCATCTGACGTTGAACGAAAACGACATCGGCCCCTATCGCACGTTCCTGAAATTGTCGCCGCCGCTGCGCACCGAGACCGATCGCACCGCGCTGGTGCAAGCGGTCGCCTCCGGGCTCATTGACGTCATCATGTCGGATCACAATCCGCAGGACGTCGAGACCAAGCGCCTGCCGTTCGCGGAAGCTGCCGCCGGCGCTATCGGCATCGAGACCATGCTGCCGGCAGGTCTGCGCCTCGTGCATTCCGGCGAAATCGATCTGATGAAACTGATCCGCGCGATGTCGACCCGCCCGGCGGAGCTGCTTGGTCTGCAAGGCGGCTCATTGCGCCCCGGCGCGCCGGCGGATGTCATCGTGATCGACATGGACGTGCCGTGGGTGCTTGATCCGATGGATCTGAAGTCGCAATGCAAGAACACGCCGTTCGATGAAGCGAAATTCTCCGGCCGCGTGGTGCGGACCATCGTCGGCGGACGCACGGTTTTCGAGTTGGTCTGACGCATGATCCCGAAAAGTGGGAACCGGTTTTCGGACAAGATCCTGCGTAGAAAGGACGAGGTCCTATGACACTCATTCTCATCGCAGCGCTGTTTCTGGGCTATCTGCTGGGCTCGATTCCGTTCGGCCTCGTGCTGACGAGGCTCGCGGGCACGCAGGATATCCGCAGCATCGGCTCGGGCAGCATCGGCGCGACCAACGTGCTGCGCACTGGCAACAAGGGTCTCGCCGCGGCGACCCTGCTTGGCGACGCGCTGAAAGGCACCGTCGCCGTTGTCATCGCCGGGCTTTATCTGGGCGGCCCGAATGCGGCGATGGCAGCCGGCCTCGGTGCGTTTCTTGGCCATCTGTTTCCGGTCTGGCTCAACTTCAAGGGCGGCAAAGGCGTCGCGACCTATATCGGCGTGCTGCTCGGCCTGTTCTGGCCGGCAGCGCTGGCGCTGTGCGCCATCTGGCTCGCGGTGGCGCTGATCTTCCGTTACTCGTCGCTCGCCGCCCTCGTCGCCACCGCGCTGATGCCCGCGTTTCTGATGTGGCAACGAGAGGTGCCGCTCGCGATCCTGTTCGGCGTATTGACGATGCTGCTGTGGTTCGCGCACCGCGCCAACATCTCGCGGCTATTGGCCGGTACCGAAAGCAAGATCGGCGCGAAGGGGTAACCCTCCCAATTCCTGCCGTTGTCCACTTCCTGCACTTACGCAACTCTCCCGTCACAGGGAGCCAGCGTGGACCACTCCAGCGTCACATCCATTCACCTCACCGACGCGCAGCGGATCGACTGGCTGCGGCTGATCCGCAGCGATAATGTCGGGCCACGGACGTTCCGTTCGCTGATCAATCATTGCGGCAGCGCGCGCGAGGCGATCGAACGCCTGCCGGAACTGGCGCGGCGCGGCGGCGGCGATGCGCGCATCTGTTCGCAGGCGGAGGCCGAGCGCGAGATCGCTGCTGGGTTGCGCATCGGCGTGAGCTTGCGCGCGCCGGGAGAGCCGGGCTATCCGCCACGCTTGACCACGATCGACGACGCACCTCCCCTGCTTGGCGTGGGTGGTGATTTCGGCGTGTTCGCGCGGCCGATGATCGCCGTCGTCGGCTCACGCAATGCATCCGGCGCCGGTCACAAGTTTGCCGCCACGCTATCGCGCGATCTCGGCGAAGCCGGCTTCGTCGTAGTGTCGGGATTGGCGCGCGGCATCGATCAGGCCGCGCACAAGGCGGCACTCGCGAACGGCACCGTCGCGGTGCTGGCCGGCGGTCATGACAGGATTTATCCGGGCGAGCATCAAGGCCTGCTCGATGGCATTCTTGGGACCGGCGGCGCGATCTCGGAAATGCCGATGGGACATGTGCCGCGGGCGCGCGATTTTCCACGGCGCAACCGGCTGATTTCCGGCGTCGCGCTCGGCGTCGTCGTGGTCGAAGCCGCGCATCGCTCCGGTTCGCTGATCACCGCGCGCATCGCCAACGAACAGGGACGCGAAGTGTTCGCCGTGCCGGGCTCGCCGCTCGATCCGCGCGCCGCTGGCACCAACGATCTCATCAAGCAGGGCGCGACGCTGGTGACGCAAGCCTCCGACGTGATCGATGCGGTCGCGCCGATCATAGACAGACCGATCGAATTGCCGGGCGAGGAACCGGACGACGACTTCACCGTCGATGAGCCCGACAACAGCGCGCGTGCGCGCATCGTCTCGCTGCTTGGCCCCTCGCCGGTCGGCCTCGACGATCTGGTGCGGATGGCGGATGCATCACCCGCCGTGGTTCGCACCGTGTTGCTGGAGCTTGAACTGGCCGGACGGCTGGAGCGCCACGGCGGCGGGCTGGTGTCGCTGGTGTAGAGGCGCGACTTAGCTCCCCATCCCGACCGGCCTGAACGCCTGCACGAGATGCTTGTCGAGCTTGCCGCCCATGCCTTCCATGATCGAGAAGGCCTCAATGCGGCTGAACGCACGCTTGTAGGCGCGTTCCTCGACCAGCGCGGAATAGATATCGACGATGGTCATCATGCGCACGATATCCGCGATCTGATCACCATGTAGCCCGTCGGGATACCCGGAGCCGTCGAGCAGTTCGTGATGATGCAGGACGACGTCGAGCATCTCGCGCGGGTAGCCGCCCTGGGCGACCAGCGCATCGTGACCAAGCCGCGTGTGCTTGCGGATCGCCGCCATCTCGGCATCGTCGAGCTGCCCCGGTTTGTCGAGGATCGACAGCGGAATAAACGCCTTGCCGACATCGTGCAGCAGCCCCGCCCGCGCCAGCCGGCGCTGGTCTTCCTCGCGCATGCCGAGATGCTGCGCAAAAGCCACCGCGAAACCGGTGACGAACAGACAATGCCGATAGGTATGGTTGTGATGCCGTCCGACCGTGATGAGCCAGTCCTTGATCGACGTGCGCTTGATCGCTTTCAGGATCGGACCTTCCGCTTCCATGACGTCCTGCAGCGTCAGCGGATTGCCGAACGGCAGCTTGCTGAAGATTTTCACCATCACCTTGTGCGCGGCGCTGACGCCGTTGTTGAGCGCCTCGCGTTTGGCTTCGCGCTCGTCCTCATCGCCGTCAGGCAACACCGCGCGCAGGCGCTTCTGGATGCTGGACGCATCGAACGGGCGCTGGATGGTGTCGGTCGCACCAAGCGCCCACGCCTGCGTGGCGCCATGGTGCAGCGAACCCGACAGCACGAACAGCCGCGGCAGGTTTTCATAGGCCTTGCCGGTCAGCTTGCGGCGAACCAGCTGGACGGCGGCCGTCGATCGCAGGTCGATATCGACCACGACGCCGTTGAACTGGTTCTGCGGATGATCGGGCAGCCCGGCGGTGGGTACGATCGACACATCTCCGACAACCGACAGGATCTGCGCCAGCTCTTGGCTGCCGTCCTGGCGATCTGATGCGAGCAGGACTTTCCTGCGCGGTCGCAGGTCGTCAGCCAGACTCATTGTTGTAGGTCCATCGCGTTCCAAACGAGGACCGATCAAGCCACAGAAAAACAACTGTAACGTTAAACTTGCGGCATAAGTTGTTTTACAGATTGGCCGTGAAAGTTCCGCTCGGGACCGAATTTATGCTTTCCGCCGGTCGCCGTGCAGCCGGACCATTTCCTCGGCTTCCAGCAGCGCCATATCCAGCAGAAAACCAAGTGTATCAAGGCGATGGCGGCGCGAGACCTGAGCCAATTCCGAGACCGAAGCAGCTATGAACTGAGCTGCTTCCAGCGGACCGCCGTCGCCTGCTGACGCCGACCGGTTGTCAGACTCGGGACGGGCCGCGCGCGGGCTCAAAAGCTGGACTCCATTTCTGAATCTCGAATCATACGAAGGCCGTTTCAGGTCATATAAAACTACCAGCCGATTTGCAATCTGAGGTTTAGTATACCACAACCTATAATTGATACATCCCGTGCGCGCATGGGTCCCTGTGCCCATCGTCATTTGACACCGGGGGTGTCTTTACCCATGTTCCGGCTCAACGGGCCGCTGACGCAAAGCAGAGTCGCGCCCCTCCTTTTCCCGTAAGCGTTTGGAAAGACATGAATATCGTCATTGTCGAGTCGCCTGCAAAGGCCAAGACGATCAATAAGTATTTGGGCTCGTCCTACGAGGTGCTGGCCTCGTTCGGGCATATCCGCGACTTGCCCGCGAAGAACGGATCGGTCGACCCGGACTCCAATTTCAAGATGATCTGGGAGAACGATCCAAAGGCGGCTGGCCGCCTCAACGACATCGCCCGCGCCGTGAAAGGCGCCGACAAGCTGATCCTCGCGACCGACCCGGATCGCGAAGGCGAAGCCATCTCATGGCATGTGCTCGAGGTGCTGAAAGAAAAACGCGCGCTGAAAGATCAGAAGATCGAGCGCGTCGTCTTCAACGCCATCACCAAGCAGGCCGTCACCGAGGCGATGAAGCACCCGCGCCAGATCGATGGTGCGCTGGTCGATGCCTACATGGCGCGCCGCGCGCTTGATTATCTGGTCGGCTTCACTCTCTCTCCTGTGCTGTGGCGCAAGCTGCCGGGCGCGCGATCTGCGGGCCGTGTGCAATCGGTCTCGCTGCGCCTTGTCTGCGACCGCGAACTCGAAATCGAAAAGTTCGTTGCCCGCGAATACTGGTCGCTGGTGGCGACGCTGGCGACGCCAAAGGGCGATACGTTCGAGGCACGCCTCGTCGGCGCCGACGGCAAGAAGCTGCAACGGCTCGATATCGGCACCGGCGTGGAAGCCGAAGACTTCAAGAAGGCGCTGGAAGCCGCGAACTATCAGGTCACCTCGGTCGAGGCGAAGCCCGCGCGCCGCAATCCGTATGCGCCGTTCACCACATCGACGCTGCAGCAGGAAGCCAGCCGCAAGCTGGGCTTGGCGCCTGCGATCACCATGCGCATCGCACAGCGGCTCTACGAGGGCATCGACATCGGCGGCGAGACCACCGGACTCATTACTTATATGCGAACCGACGGCGTGCAGATTGCGCCCGAAGCGATCTCGCAGGCCCGCACCGTGATCGCGCAGGATTATGGCAAGGCTTACGTCCCCGATGCGCCGCGCGACTACCAGACCAAAGCCAAGAACGCGCAGGAAGCTCACGAAGCGATCCGCCCGACCGACCTGTCGCGCCGTCCCTCAAGTCTGCGAAGCCGTCTCGATAGCGATCAGTTCAAGCTCTACGAGCTGATCTGGATGCGCACGCTGGCGAGCCAGATGGAATCCGCCGAGATGGAGCGCACCACGGTGGACATCTCAGCGAAGGCCGGCGCACGCACACTCGACATGCGCGCCACCGGCCAGGTCATCAAGTTCGACGGCTTCCTCGCGGTCTATCAGGAAGGCCGCGACGACGATCCGGAAGACGACGACAGCCGCCGCCTGCCCGCCATGAACGAAGGCGATGCGCTCAAGCGCAACAGCCTCGCCGTGACCCAGCATTTCACCGAACCGCCGCCGCGCTTCTCGGAAGCCTCGCTGGTCAAGCGCATGGAAGAACTCGGCATCGGCCGGCCTTCGACTTACGCTTCGATCATTCAGGTGTTGAAAGATCGCGGCTATGTGAAGCTCGACAAGAAACGTCTGCATGGCGAGGACAAGGGCCGCGTCGTCGTCGCGTTCCTGGAAAATTTCTTCGCCCGTTACGTCGAATATGATTTCACTGCAGGTCTCGAAGAGCAGCTCGACCGCATCTCGAACAACGAGATCCAGTGGCAGCAGGTGCTCAGGGAATTCTGGACCGGCTTCATCGGCGCTGTCGATGAGATCAAGGATCTGCGAGTCTCGCAGGTGCTCGATGCGCTCGACGAGATGCTCGGGCCGCA
Source organism: Hyphomicrobiales bacterium (assembly GCA_021732625.1). GTDB lineage: Bacteria > Pseudomonadota > Alphaproteobacteria > Rhizobiales > Xanthobacteraceae > SG-bin9. The sequence continues at coordinate 7,993 of JAKFUP010000033.1, read as the reverse complement.
TATCTATGCGCCGCGCGAAGACGGCGGCGATCCGCGTCAATGCCCGACATGCGGCGCAGGCAAGCTCAATTTGAAAGCCGGCAAGTTCGGCGCCTTCGTCGGCTGCACCAATTATCCGGAATGCCGTTACACCCGCCCGCTCGCTGCAGGCGGCGAAGCCGATGGCGATCGCATTCTCGGCAAGGATCCGGTCTCGGGTCTTGAGGTCGCGGTCAAGTCGGGACGCTTTGGACCCTACATCCAGCTCGGCGAGGTCAAGGACTACGAGGAAGGCGAAAAGCCGAAGCGTGCCGGCATTCCCAAGGGCAGTTCGCCCTCCGATGTCGAACTTGAGATCGCGCTGAAACTTCTGTCGCTGCCGCGTGAAATCGGCCTGCATCCGGAAACCGGCGAGCCGATCAAGGCCGGCATCGGACGCTTCGGACCTTACGTGCAGCATCAGAAGACTTACGCCAGCCTCGAAGCCGGCGATGAAGTCTTTAATGTTGGCCTCAACCGCGCGGTCACGTTGATCGCCGAGAAAATCGCCAAGGGTCCGAGCAAGCGCTTCGGCGCCGATCCCGGCAAGCCGGTCGGCGATCATCCGACGCATGGCGCGATCGTTGCCAAGAAAGGCCGCTACGGCGCATATGTCAGCGCCAACGGCATCAACGCCACCATTCAGGGCGACAAGACGCCTGAGACAATCACGCTCGCGGAAGCGATTGCGCTGATCGACGAGCGCGCAGCCAAGGGCGGCGGCAAGCCGAAGCGCGGCGCAAAGGCAAAGCCTGCGAAGAAAGCCAAAGCCTCAAGCGACGAAACAGCGAAGCCCGCAAAGAAAGCGGCGGCGAAGAAAGCTGTTGCCAAATCCAAGCCTTCCTTAAACAAGCCTGACGACGCAGCCGCTCCGGCAAAGGCCACCGCCAAAGCGCGCACGCCTGTGACTGGCAAGACGGCAAAAACCGCGAAAGCTCCTGCAAACAAGGCTCCGGCCAAGAAAAATACCGGAAAGGCAAGCTGACGCTTGTGAATAGGAAACGCGACGCGGCGACCGAATTCCCCTCTCGGGATGACATCATCGCGTTCGTCCGCTCGCAGGGCGGCAACGCCGGCACCAAGGAGATCGCGCGCAAGTTCGGCTTGAAGAACGCCGACCGTACGCAACTACGGAACATTTTGCGCGAATTGGCCGACGCCGGCGTGATCGAGAAACAAGGCCGCAAGGTCAACGAGCGCGCCGCGTTGCCGCCGACGCTGATCGCCGACATCACCGGCCGCAACGAAGACGGCGAGCTGATCGCCGCACCCACCGAGTGGGACGAAGAGACCAGCGGCCCCACCCCGGTCATTCTCATCCACGTGCCGCGCCGCCCGAAACCCGGCACCGCGTCCGGCGTCGGCGAGCGCGTGCTGATCCGCGTTGAGCGCGAACGCGACGGCGACAGCGTGATTTACACCGGCCGCGTTATCAAAATTCTCGACAAGGCTCGCGCCCGCGTACTCGGCATCTTCCGCACGACAAAAGACGGCGGCGGACGCATCGTCCCGATCGACAAGAAACAGGCCGGACGCGAACTGTCGATTGCGCCTGCCGACAACGGCGGCGCGCAGGACGGCGATCTTGTCAGCGTCGATCTGGTGCGCGGGCGCGGCTACGGCCTGCCGAGCGGCAAGGTCAAAGAAAGACTTGGCTCGCTGTCCTCCGAGAAGGCCATCAGCCTGATCGCCATTCATGCCCACGAGATTCCGAACATCTTCCCGAAGGAAGCGCTGCGCGAATCCGAGGACGCGCAGCCTGCGACCCTCAAGGGCCGCGAGGACTGGCGCGACATTCCCCTCATCACCATCGATCCGCCGGACGCGAAAGATCACGACGACGCGGTCCATGCCGAGCCGGACGGCGATCCCGCCAACAAAGGCGGCTTCATCCTGCATGTCGCCATCGCTGACGTCGCGTTCTACGTGCGGCCGCATACCGCCCTCGATCGTGAGGCACTGAAGCGCGGCAATTCGGTCTACTTTCCGGATCGCGTCGTGCCGATGCTGCCGGAGCGCATCTCCAACGATCTATGTTCGCTGGTGCCGGGCGAGGCGCGCGGCGCGCTCGCGGTGCGGATGGTGGTCGGCTCTGATGGGCGCAAGAAATCGCATTCGTTTCATCGCGTGCTGTTTCGCTCGGCTGCGAAGCTTTCATACGCTCAGGCGCAGGCCGCAATCGATGGCCATCCCGACGACACCACCGGCCCCCTGCTGGAGCCGATCCTCAAACCGCTTTACGCCGCCTATGCTTGCATCAAGAAAGCGCGCGACGTTCGCAATCCGCTCGATCTCGATCTGCCCGAGCGCAAGATCCTGCTGAAGCCCGACGGCCATGTTGATCGCGTGGTGATTCCGCAACGCCTCGACGCGCACAAGCTGATCGAGGAATTCATGATCCTCGCCAACGTCGCAGCCGCCGAGGCGCTGGAAAAATTTGCGCTGCCGCTGATCTACCGCGTCCACGACGAGCCGACGATCGAGAAAGTCCACGCGCTGCAGGAGTTTCTCAAGACACTCGATCTTCCGTTCGTCAAATCAGGCGCGCTTCGCCCCGAACAGTTCAACCGCATTCTAGCGCGGGTCAAAGGCGAGGATTCCGAACCGCTGGTCAACGAAGTGGTGCTGCGTTCGCAGGCGCAAGCCGAGTATTCGTCGGAGAACTACGGTCACTTCGGTCTCAACTTGCGCCGTTACGCGCATTTCACCTCGCCGATCCGCCGCTATGCGGACCTCGTCGTGCATCGCGCGCTGATCCGCGGCCTCAAGCTCGATGACGGCGCCCTACCCGATCAAGAAACGCCGGAGACGCTCGGCGAAGTCGCCGCACAGATTTCGCTGACCGAACGCCGCGCCATGAAGGCCGAGCGCGAAACCGTGGATCGTCTGATCGCGCATCATCTGGCCGACCGCATTGGTGCGACATTTCAAGGGCGCATCTCGGGCGTCACCCGCGCAGGCCTCTTCATCAAGCTTAGCGACACGGGTGCCGACGGCCTGATTCCGATCCGCACCCTCGGCACCGAGTTCTTCAACTACGACGAAACCCGTCACGCACTGATCGGCTCGCGCTCCGGCGCGATGCATCGCCTCGGCGACGTCGTCGATGTGAAGCTGGTCGAAGCAGCACCGGTCGCAGGCGCACTGCGGTTCGAATTGCTTTCGGAGGGCACGAGCGCGCCGCGCGGGCAACGCCGCGATGGCGGCAAGCCGATCCGCAATGAACCGGCGCGCAAGCATGGCCCCGGCCGGGCCAAGCCGAAAGGTGCGCGGAAATTCAAGGCCAACAAGCGCAAGGACAAGAAGCCCGGCAAGGGGCGGTAGCCAACTCAGTCATGGCCGGGCTTCGTCCCGGCCATCCACGTCTTCTCGCGTATCAAGACGTGGATGCCCGGCACAAGGCCGGGCATGACGAAACACCTGCGGGGTCCGTGGGCAAATTGCACAGACCAGCCATTCCCCGGCGTGATGGCATTTCACGATTTCGCGGCTAAGGTCGCAACCGAAATAACCAAAGAAACGATCGGTGACGGAATGGACGCGCCCGTGAACGACAAAGCCAAACCAAAAGACAAGGATCACGAAGACGATCATCATCCGTATCGCCGCCCCAAGGACGCGGCGACGCTGATCCTGGTCGATCGCTCAGGCCCGGTGCCGAAGGTGCTGGTCGGCAGGCGTCACGACAAGGTGGTGTTCATGCCCGGAAAATTCGTATTTCCCGGCGGCCGCGTCGACACCGCGGATGGCCGCGTGCCGGTCGCAGCTCCGATTCCGAAAGAGCTTGAGCGCAATCTCGCCAAAGGCAGTCCGAAGACCGAACCGTCGCGCGCCCGCGCGCTGGCGGTCACTGCGATTCGCGAAGCCTGCGAAGAAACCGGACTTTGCCTCGGCCGCAAGGTCAGCGGCAAAATGCCGAAGCTGGAAGGCGTGTGGAAACCTTTCGCGGAAGCCGGCATCGTGCCCGATCCGTCCGGGCTGTTTCTGATCGCGCGCGCGATCACGCCGCCCGGCCGTGTGCGCCGGTTCGATACCCGCTTCTTCACGGCGGACGCATCGAGCATTACGCACAAGGTCCCCGGCGTCATTCACGCCGATGCCGAACTGGTCGAACTGGTGTGGGTCGAGATCGGCTCAAAACCGCTCGAAGACGCGCATGTGATGACCAAGAACGTGCTGCGCGAACTCGAGAAGCGTCTCGCCACCGGGCCCCTGCGTCACGACGCGCCGTTCCCGTTCTTTCATGCGGTTGGCGGCAAGGGAATGCAGAAGGATATTCTGACGAACTAGTATCGCTTCGTCGCGCAAGCACCCGGTCATATGCCGGAAAGGGTGTCGTTCGATATGCGTGGTGAGGACTCCATCCGACGCGCGGGGCTGGAATCTGGCCAAAATGCCGGTTTTTGAACAGTAACAGGTGCTTATCCGGCCAGTTTGGGCTGCCGAATCCTTGACTTTGAGGCGTTTCTGGCTAGTTTCCCGGCCAAATGTGGGACCGGATCTCTGGATCGGCCCAGCTTGCCCAGACATCCAGAATTGAGACCCGGAGAATTAAGCTATGGCGAAAGCCGTCACCATCAAGGTCAAGCTCGTGTCGTCGGCCGACACTGGTTTCTACTACGTCGCCAAAAAGAACTCGCGCACCATGACCGACAAGCTCGTGAAGAAGAAGTACGATCCGGTCGCGCGCAAGCACGTCGAATTCCGCGAGTCGAAGATCAAGTAAGTTTCGGATCAAGTAAGTTTCGCGTATCGCGAAAATGCAAACGGCGCCTCGCGGCGCCGTTTTTTTTAACGATAGCTGGAAATTGCGATCAGCGCGCGCTGCGCATCGGCGGCGCACCGTTTGACGGCAACGCGAATGGCGACGGAGTCGAGACCACGCGATTGCGGCCATCGTGCTTGGCACGATAGAGCGCCTGGTCGGCACGCTTCATGACGTCAGCAACGGCTTCAGACTTGCCCTCAAGCGACGAAATGCCGATCGAGACCGTAACGTCGATGCGGCGGGCGCCCTTCTCGATGGCAAACGGCTCATCCGCGACCGAGCGGCGCAACCGGTCGGCGACCATGCCCGCGACGTGCAGATCGGTTTCAGGCATGACGATGACGAATTCCTCGCCGCCATAACGGCAGGCAAGATCGATACCGCGGATCGATTTGCGGATGCGCACCGCAAACTCGCGCAGCACGTCATCGCCGGCGTCGTGACCATAGCCGTCATTGATCGACTTGAAGAAATCGATATCGAGAATCATCAGCGCCAGCGGCTTGCCGCGCGCTGTCGCCTGCTCGGCAAGCGCACTGACGTGAGTTTCCATATAGCGGCGGTTGTGCAGCCCGGTCAGCGCATCGGTGATCGCCATTTCGATCGAGTTCTGCACGTTGTCGCGCAGGTGATCGGTGTAGCGGCGCTTGCGTATCTGCGTGCGGGCACGCGCCAGCAGTTCGTTCTTGTCGACGGGGCGCAGCAGATAGTCGTTGACGCCGATCTCGAGGCCCCGCAGCAGCCGCGCGTTGTTGTCGGCGTCGGAAATCGCGAGTATTGGCACGTTGCGGGTGCGCTCCAGCGACCGCGCCTGGCTGCACAGCCGCAAGCCGTCGAAGTTCTCGAGCCCGAGCGACACGATCAGGAGATCGTAATTGCCCTCGGCCGCATGAAACACCGCATCCGCCGGATTGGGTTCGACATCGACCGTATGCTCGGTCGCGAGCACCGGCGCGAGCCGCTCATAGGATGACGGACGATCGTCAACCAGAAGCACCCGTCCGCCTTTGCCCAGATCGGCAATGGCATCGCGCTCCGGCGCCTGCACGCCGATTTCCAGCGACGTGATGGCGCGCATGCGCAGCTCATCCGTCATCATCTTTAAACGTGTCAACGAGCGAACGCGGGCGATCAGCACCACATCCGACACCGGTTTGGTGAGAAAATCGTCGGCGCCGGCTTCAAGGCCGCGAACCCGATCCGAGGGGGCATCGAGCGCCGTCACCATCACAACCGGCACGAAATGCGTTCTCGGGTTCGCCTTCAGGCGGCGGCACACCTCGAAGCCGTCCATGTCCGGCATCATCACGTCGAGCAGGATGATGTCGCACTCCGCCCGCTCGGCGATTTCAAGCGCCTGCCTGCCGCAATTGGCCGTCATCACGTCGAAGTATTCCGCCGACAGCCGCGCTTCCAGCAGTTTGACGTTCGCAGCCACATCGTCGACGACTAATACGCGGGCGGACATTGCACTCTCCTCATCCGATGAAGCGTCGGACGGTTTCAATAAATTTGCCAACCGAAATCGGCTTCGAAAGATAGGCTTCGCAGCCGCCTTCGCGGATACGTTCTTCGTCACCCTTCATGGCGAACGCGGTGACGGCGACCACGGGCGTCGCGTAGAGAACCGGATCGTCCTTGATCCAGCGGGTGACTTCGAGGCCGGAAACCTCCGGCAGCTGAATGTCCATCAAAATGAGATCGGGGCGATGCTTGCGCGCGAGCGTCAGCGCCTCCATGCCGTTGCGTGCGGCGGCGGTGTTGTAGCCATGAGCCTCAAGGAGATCGCGGAAGAGCTTCATGTTGAGCTCGTTGTCCTCCACGATCAGGACGGTCTTCGCCACCCGCTCTCCAATTCCAGGCAAATGCCTCAAGTGTTAGGCAAGGAAACTCGATTCGCCACGTCTCGCCACGCCAGTCAGACTTGGTGTCCCGAATCCGAAGTTCGCTTGAGTTTGCCGCTTAGTTGGGGCGAACTTCGGATTCGACAGGACACCAGCATCCATCGATTCTAATGTGGCTTGGTTCGGAAGCTCCCCTTCCGACGAGCCGCGAAGCTGAGGGAGCTTCCGAACCACCACACTAGGCATGATCGTTCAAAATAGAGACGATAGGTTACGGAAAGGCAAACACTCACGGTGAAACCACGTAAGCAAAGCCCCAAGCAAGCTGCTGAAATCGTGGCGATTCAGGCGCTTTCCTTCGTTGCGTCGGACACAACAAGGCTGGGCCGGTTCCTTGCCGAGAGCGGGATCGGCCCCGAGACGCTGCGTGCGTCGGCTGCCGACCCGCGATTCCTTACTGGCGTGCTCGACTTCGTGTTGCGTGACGAGGCCACTGCGAAAGAGTTCGCAGCATCCGCCGGCTTCGAGCCACGAACGGTCTCCGCCGCCCGCGAGGCACTGGGCGAACCGGACTGGGAGCGCGACGTGCCGTGAACACGGAACGTCAAGAACCGGCTGTATCCACCGAATCCGACTCGGGATTTTGCCGCGACTGCCTGCACGATATCGAGCGTCAGAAGCCTGCGCGGCGCTGCCCAGCCTGCGGCTCGCCGCGTTTGCTGCGGCATCGCGCGCTGGCGAGTCTCGCGCTCGCACACATCGACTGCGATGCGTTCTACGCCACCGTCGAGAAACGGGACAATCCGGATATCGCCGACAAGCCCGTGATCATCGGCGGCGGCCGCCGTGGCGTGGTGTCGGCTGCCTGCTACATTTCGCGCACCTACGGCGTGCGCTCCGCGATGCCGATGTTCAAGGCGCTGGCGCTGTGCCCCCAAGCGGTGGTGGTGCGCCCCGATATGGCGAAGTACGTCCGCGTCGGCCGCGAGGTACGCCGCGCCATGCAGGCGCTGACGCCGCTGGTCGAGCCGCTGTCGATCGACGAGGCGTTTCTCGACCTGTCGGGCACCGAGCTGCTGCACGGCATGATCCCGGCCAAGGTGCTGGCGCGATTTGCCCGCGACATCGAACGCGAGGTCGGCATCACCGTGTCGGTCGGGCTCGCGCCGAACAAGTTTCTCGCCAAGATCGCCTCCGATCTCGACAAGCCGCGCGGCTTCGCGGCGCTCGATCAGGACGATGCGGTGCGCATGCTGGCGGAGCGGCCGGTGAATTTCATCTACGGCGTCGGCCCGGCGACGCAGGAGCGCCTCTCCGCGCGCGGCTTTCGTATCATCTCGGATTTGCAGCGCGCCGACGAAAC
>JAKFUP010000165.1 GCA_021732625.1 Hyphomicrobiales bacterium | reverse complement strand
AGCAGCCCCCCTCCGCTCCGCGCCGCCCCCATCAATTCACCACCCACGGCACCGTCATTAACGACGACTATGCCTGGTTGAAAGATCCGAACTGGCAAAAGGTGCTGCGCGAGCCCGAACTGCTCGATGCAGACATCCGCGCGTATCTCGAAGCGGAGAATGCTTACGCGGACAGTTTGCTCGGCCACACTGATGCATTGCAGAAGAAACTCGTCGCCGAGATGCGTGGTCGCATCAAGGAGGACGATTCCAGCGTCCCCTCGCCCGATGGGCCGTTCTCCTACTTCAACAAGTATCGCGAAGGCGGTCAGCATCCGCTGATCGGGCGGATGGCCCGTGACGGCGGTGGCGAGACATTGATCCTCGACGGTGACGAGCTTGCCAGGCAAAGCTCCTACTTCCAGCTTCGCGGCACCCGCCATTCACCCGATCACAAGCTTCATGCGTGGAGCGTTGACGACAAGGGTTCGGAATATTTCGCCATTCACGTTCGCGACTGGGCGACAGGAAAAGACCTCGACGACCGGATCGAGGAGGCCGACGGCAGCGTAGTGTGGGCCGCAGACTCGAAGTCGTTCTATTATGTGAAGCTCGACGACAACCATCGCCCGCTTCAGGTGTTTCATCACAGGCTTGGCGACCTGCAGAGCAATGACCGGCTCGTCTATGAGGAAACAAATCCCGGCTGGTTTACTCACATCCATGAAAGCGCCAGCGGCCGCTTTTGCGTTATCGCCGGTGGCGATCATGAGACTTCCGAGCAACAGCTGATCGATCTGGCGCAAGACAATGCCAAGCCGCGGCTTGTGTCAGCGCGCGAAGATGGCGTTCAGTATTCGGCGGCCGATCGCGGCGACGAACTTTTCATTCTGACGAATGCCGACGGCGCCATCGATTTCAGAATCGTAACGGCCCCCCTGAATGCCCCGGAGCGCAAGAACTGGCGCGACCTCGTTCCACATCGCGAGGGAGTCTACATTATCGACTTCGAGCTTTATGCCAATCATCTGGTCCGTCTCGAACGCGAGAATGCACTGCCGTCGGTCGTCATCCGCGATCTCCAATCCGGCGAGGAGCATGCCATCGCATTCGACGAAGCAGCCTACTCGCTGGATACGCTGGGCGGTTACGAATTCGAAACGGTGAATCTGCGCTTCTCCTACTCGTCGATGACAACGCCCTCTGAAATTTTCGACTACGACATGGAAAAACGGACGCGCGTGTTGCGCAAGCGGCAGGAGATTCCGTCGGGCCACAACCCCGCAGACTATGTCACCACGCGCATCATGGCGACATCGCACGACGGCGCGCAGGTTCCGGTGTCGATCCTGCATCGCAAGGATACGCCGATCGACGGCAGCGCGCCGCTTTTGCTTTACGGCTATGGCTCCTACGGCCACGCCATGCCGGCGTCGTTCGCAGCCAACCGTCTGTCGCTGGTCGATCGCGGATTCGTTTATGCGATCGCGCATATCCGTGGTGGCTCCGATAAGGGCTGGGGCTGGTATCTCGACGGCAAGCGCGAGAAGAAAACCAACACGTTCGATGATTTCGCAGCCGCCGGACGGGCGCTGATCGAAAAGAAATACACCTCCGCCAAAAAGATCGTCGGTCACGGCGGCAGCGCCGGCGGCATGCTGATGGGTGCAGTCGCCAACCGCTCCGGCGAACTGTTCGCAGGCATCGTTGCCGAGGTGCCGTTCGTCGATGTGCTCAACACCATGCTCGACGACACGCTGCCGCTGACGCCGCCGGAATGGCCCGAATGGGGTAACCCGATTACCGACGCGGCCGCGTTCAAGACCATCCTGTCCTATTCGCCTTACGACAACCTCACGGCGAAAGAGTATCCGGCGATCCTGGCGATGGGTGGCCTCACCGATCCGCGCGTCACTTATTGGGAGCCCGCGAAATGGGTCGCGCGGCTGCGCGCCACGATGACCGGCGGCGGACCTGTCGCCCTGCGCACCAATATGGGCGCAGGCCACGGCGGCGCGTCGGGACGCTTCAACCGGCTCGACGAAATCGCAATCGTCTATGCATTTGCATTGTGGGCGGTGGGAATGGCGCAATAGCCACCGTTATTGCGAGGAGCAGCGCGACCAAGCAATCCAGTCAAACCGGATTGCTTCGCTTCGCTCGCAATGACGAGGGAGATCACGCCGAATGCGGCTTGGCCTCGCCATGCGCCGGCAACGAGGTTTGCGCCTCGTCTGAAATGACTTTGGCCTCTTCGCGCACTGCCTTCGAGAACGCTTTCAGCACACCGACAAAGAACACCGGCACCATCAGCAGCGCCAGCACCACCACCGCGATCATGCCGCCCATGACGACCGTGCCGATCGCCTGCTGACTTTGCCCGCCAGCACCGGTCGCAATCGCCATCGGCAGCACGCCGCAGACAAAAGCGAAGCCGGTCATCAGGATCGGACGGAATCGCAAATGGCAGGCTTCAGCGGTTGCTTCCAGAATCGGCTTGCCTTGCGCGCGCAGATCCTTGGCGAATTCGATGATAAGGATCGCGTCCTTGGCCGCCAACCCGATAATCGTGATCAGTCCGACCGTGAAATAAACGTCGTTCGGCAGACCGCGCAGCATGGCCGCGACGACCGCGCCGAGAATACCGAGCGGCACAGTCATCAGCACCGCGACCGGAATCGTCCAGCTCTCATAGAGTGCAGCAAGGCACAGGAAAACCACCAGCGCCGACAGCGCGAGCAGAAATGGCGCCTGCGAACCGGACAGCTTTTCCTGCAGCGATTGTCCGGTCCATTCGTAACCAAAACCGCGTGGCAACGCAGCCGAGAGCTTTTCCATCTCGGCAATGGCGTCGCCCGAAGTAAAGCCAGTACGTGCGCTGCCGCTGATGCGCACCGCCGGATAATAATTGAAGCCGACGATCTGTGTTGGACCGACGATCCAGTCGACGGTCGCAACCGACGCCAGCGGCACAAGCTGGCCGCGGCTGTTCTTGACGTTGTAAGACAGGATGTCGTTGGCGTTCATGCGTGCAAGCGCATCCGATTGCACGATGACGCGCTGCATGCGTCCGCGGTTCGGGAAGTCATTGACGTAGTTCGAACCGAGATTGGTCGAGATCGTATTGTTGATCTCCTCGAAGGTGACGCCAAGCGCGCTCGCCTTTTCGCGATCGACGTTGAGTTGGACCTGCGGCGCGGGGGGCAGACCTTCGACGAAAACATCTTTCAGGACAGGACTTTTATTCGCTGCAGCCAGCAATTGATCCTTCGCGGCTATCAGAGCCGTGTAGCCCTTCTGCCCGCGATCCTGTAGCCGGAAGCTGAAGCCGGAGGAATTGCCGAGATTGTCGATCGGCGGCGGCTGTTGCGCCGTGACCTTGGCGTCGCGCACAGACAAGAGCTTACGATTGACGTCATCGACAATCGCTGCCGCAGAGTCATTCGGTCCACGCTCCGACCAGTCCTTTAGAGTCACAAACGCCTGCGCCGTGTTCTGGCCCTGACCGAGAAAACTGAAGCCGGTGAGGAACGTCACCTCGTCGACGCCGGATCGCTGGGCGAGGTATTTTTCGACCTGATCGACAGCGTTCGCGGTCCGGCTGAATGCAGAATCCGACGGCGTCTGCACGTCGACGGTGATGAAGCCTTGATCGTCGATCGGGAGGAAGCCACCCGGCAAGCGCACGAACGCCCATGCGACGGCGGCGAGGATCACTGCATAAAGCACGAACAAGCGCCCGGTACGAACGATCGACCAGCGCACCACGCCGCTATAATCGTCCTTGGTCTTGTCCAGCGCGCGGTTGAACAGCCCGAAGAAACCCTTGCGCGCATGCCCATGTCCGGCCGCGACAGGTTTCAAAAACGTCGCACACAACGCCGGCGTCAGCGACAGCGCCATCAGCGCCGAGAAGCCGATCGCGGATGCCATCGTCACGGAGAACTGCCGATAGATGATGCCGACCGATCCGGGGAAGAACGCCATCGGCAGAAACACCGCGATCAGCACCAGCGTGATGCCGACGATGGCGCTGGTGATCTGGCCCATCGCCTTGCGCGTCGCTTCCTTTGGCGGAAGCCCCTCCTCCGCCATGATTCGCTCGACGTTCTCGACCACAACGATGGCGTCATCGACGATGATGCCGATCGCAAGCACCATGCCGAACATGGTCAAGATGTTGATCGAATATCCGAACAGCAGCAGCATCGCACTGGTACCGAGCAATGCGACCGGGACGACCACCGTCGGAATGATCGTGTAACGGATGTTCTGCAGAAACAGGAACATCACGACGAACACCAGCACCACGGCTTCAAGCAGAGTGATCAGCACTTTGGTGATCGAGGCCTGAACCACTGGCGTGATGTTGTAGGGAATCTCATACGCGATATTGGCCGGAAAGAACTTCGACAGTTCTTTCATCTTGGCTTCGACGGCGCGCGCGGTGGCGAGCGCATTTCCGGTGGGCGACAGCAAAACCGATAGACCAGCCGTCGGCTCGCCGTTGAGTCGGGTGGTGAACTGATAGCCGAGACCGCCGATCTCGATGCGAGCCACGTCGCGAAGCCGGACTGTCGAACCGTCGGCGTTGGCGCGCAGCACGACAGCGCCGAAATCCTCGGTCGAACTGAGCTGGCCTTTCACAAGAACAAGCGCCGAGATGCGCTGGTTCGGCGTGCTCGGTTCCGCGCCGATGCTGCCGGAAGCAACCTGCGCATTTTGCGCGGCAATGGCCTTGGTGACATCGTCGGCGTTGAGGCCATAACCGACAAGCTTTGCTGGATCCACCCAGACCCGCAGCGAACGCTCGGTGGAGAACAATGTCGCCCGGCCAACGCCGGGAATCCGGCGAATTTCGCCAAGCACGTTACGGATCATGAAATCGCCGAGCCCGACTTCGTCGAGCGTCTTGTCGGTCGATTTCAATGTGACGATCTGCAGCACCGCACTGGAGGCTTCCTCGACCAGAATGCCTTGCTGAATCACCGAGCGCGGCAGCCGCGCCTCAACGCGCTTGATGCGATTTTGCACCTCGACCGATGCGAGGTTTGAATCCGTACCGGGAACGAAGTTGGCGACGATCTCGACCTGTCCCAGCGAGTCGCTGGTGGACTCGAAATTGAGAATGCCGCTGGCGCCGTTCAGCTCTTCTTCGATCAGGCGAGTGACGCTGTTATAGAGATTTTCCGGCGACGCGCCGGGATAGCTGGTCGAGATCGAGATCGATGGCGGGGCGATGATCGGATATTGCGCGATCGGCAATTGCGGAATCGCAATCACGCCGATCAGGCAAATGAAAAAAGCCACGACCCATGCAAAGATGGGCCGGTCGATGAAAAACCCGGGCATCAGCGGCTCGCAGCCGACGCTTCGCTTGCAACCGACGATGAGGTGATGTCAGCCGGCTCCGCCGATGCGACATCTTTCCATACGTTTGGCCTGACCATGTCGCCCGGCGCGAACTTCTGGAAACCTTCCACGATCACGCGATCACCGGATTTCAGACCGTTACTCACCAGCCATTGTCCATCGATCATCGACGCCGTGCGGATCGGCTGCGTCGTGACGCGATTGTCGTCCTTGACGAGATAGACTTCCGCGCCACCACCGGCATTGCGCTGAACTGCCTGCTGCGGCACGACGATCGCGTCGTTATCGATGCCCTGCTCGATCTGCACGCGAACGTACATACCCGGCAGAAGCTCACGTCGCGGATTGGGAAATTCGCCCCGCAGCGTGACCTGTCCCGTTGTGGCGTCAACCCTCGCGTCGGAGAATAGCAGCCTGCCCGGCAGCGGATAGAGCGAGCCGTCGTCGAGCACGAGGCGAACCTTCGCGGCCGACGGGGAAATATGCTCGAGCGAGCCGGCCTCGAACTCGCGGCGCAGCCGGTTCACCTCGCTAATCGATTGCGTGAAATCTGCGTAAACCGGATCGAGCTGCTGGATCGTGCCGAGACTTGACGTGTCATTCTGCAGAACGAGTGCGCCCTCGCTCATCAACGCCGCACCGATCAAACCGCTGATCGGCGCGCGGATCGTCGCGTAATCGAGATTGAGCCGGCTACGTGCGATATCTGCACGGCGCGCGGCGACATCGGCTTCGGCCTGTCGCATGTTGGCGAGCGCGGTTTCGTTTTCAGACTCTGACACCGCCTTGCTGGTAATCAGGATCGCTGTACGCTTGTATTGTTGGGTCGCTTGCTGAAGCACGGCCTGCGCCTTTGCTAAAGCCGCATCGTTGGCCTGCAACTCGACTTCAAACGGCTTGGGATCGATGCGGTACAGCGGATCGCCGGCGCGAACCGTGGAGCCCTGCTCGAACAGCCGTGCGACGATAATGCCCGATACGCGCGGGCGAACGTCCGCGACCCGCGTCGGTGAGATACGACCGGGCAGTTCGCGCACGATCGACTTCGATGTCGGCGTCACGGTGACAATGCTGACATCCGGAGGAGCAGGAATTGCCGTGGCTGCGACGGGCTCGTCGCAAGCCGCGAGAGATGAGGCCATTGCAAAAAGCATCGAGGCTTTTGCCAGGGGCCGTGCCCAGGAGTTCATGTTCAGCACCTTATTCTTGTTGTTCGCTTTAGTTTGTTTGCAAGAATCGCTCCATTTCACCGCTTCCCAACGAGGTTCAGCGACGCAACCCAAGCTCACGAATCCTGCAACACAGCGAAGATGAGGGGCTGGCGCGTGCATTGCAACATGAACGCGGCATGAACGGGCGGCGACCCAATGTCGCGCTGCAATAAGCATATGTTATTGCTGTATTTTTTAAATCTAACCAAATCGTGTTTGGCGCTTGAGGTAGAGGAATTAAGCCCTGTCGAGGGTCAACTTGCGGTTCCGAAATCCGCTGTCGGCTGCTAACAACTCAGGCCCAGACACAGGCCGCAAGATCGTTGTGCGTGCCCGGAGCCCGCTCATGACTGTCAATGTCGATGTGCTGCATGTCGATGTGCTGATCGTCGGCGCAGGCCTGTCGGGCATTGGCGCCGGCTACCACCTGCAGACGAACTGCCCTGACCGGACCTACGTCATCCTTGAGAGCCGCGATTGCATCGGCGGGACGTGGGACCTGTTTCGTTATCCGGGCGTGCGCTCCGACAGTGACATGTTCACGCTCGGCTATTCATTCCGGCCCTGGACCGAGGCCAAGGCGATCGCGGACGGTCCATCAATCCTGAACTACGTGCGCGAGACCGCGCGCGCGTACGGCATCGACCAGAAGATCCGGTTCAATCATCGCGTCAAACGCGCGGCGTGGTCATCGGCCGATGCGGCGTGGACCATTGAGGTTGAGCGCGGGTCAGAGAAAACGGTCGAGCGCTTGACTTGCAATTTCCTTTTCATGTGCAGCGGCTACTACAAGTATGAGCAAGGCTATACGCCTGAATTCCCCGGCATCGCGGATTTCGGCGGCCGCGTCGTCCATCCGCAGAAATGGACCGGCGACATCGACCACGCCAACAAGAAAGTCGTGGTGATCGGCAGCGGCGCAACCGCGGTCACGCTCGTCCCTGAAATGGCGAAGACCGCGGCACACGTCACCATGCTGCAGCGTTCGCCAACCTATGTGGTCGCCCGCCCCGATCAGGACCTCATCGCGAACTGGCTGCGCGCGCGGCTACCTTCAAAAGTCGCATATGGCATCACCCGCTGGAAAAACGTGCTGCTCGGCATGTATTTCTTCAAGCTGTGCAAGCGCAAACCGGAGCGGGTCAAGCAATTGATCCTGGGCGGCGTGAAGCAGGCGCTCGGACCGGATTACGATATCGCCAAGCATTTCACGCCGCGCTACAAGCCATGGGATCAGCGGCTGTGTCTGGTGCCGAACGGCGATCTGTTCGAATCGATCAAGAGCGGCAAGGCCGCCGTCGTCACCGATCAGATCGAGACGTTCACGGCCAAAGGAATCAAACTTCAATCCGGCGAAGAACTCGAAGCCGATCTTGTCGTCACAGCAACCGGTCTCGATCTGCAAGTGCTCGGCGGACTTGAGGTCAGCGTCGACGGCGAGCGCGTCGATTTCTCCAAGACCATGAACTACAAAGGCCTGATGTACAGCGGCGTGCCAAACTTCGCATCCGCGTTTGGCTACACCAATGCATCGTGGACACTGAAGTGCGATCTGACATGCGAATACGTTTGCCGCCTGCTGAATCACATGACGGCCAACGGCTTCACGCAGTGCACACCGCGCCGTAACGATCCGACCGTCACGGAAGTTCCGTGGATCGATTTCTCATCGGGATACGTTCAGCGCTCGCTCGACAAGTTTCCGCGGCAGGGATCGCGAAAGCCGTGGCGGCTGTATCAAAACTACGCTCTCGATATCGTCAGCCTGAGGCTCGGATCATTGGAAGACGGCGCGATGGAATTCAGACGTACGCCGGCAGCGGTTGCCGATCGTACGCTACGGCAGGCCCGCTGAACCAGCGCGGGACTTACGGCGCTTCCAGTCGAACTCAGGCGGCCTTTACATCCGACAGGAAACGCTCGACCTCGCCGCGCAAGGAATCGGTCCGCTCCGCCATTTCCTTTGCCGCGATCAGGACCTGGTTTGCAGTCTGGCCCGTCTCGCTCGAGGCTCGGGTCACACCCACAATATTGGCGGACACTTCGCTGGTGCCCATTGCTGCCTGCTGCACGTTGCGTGCGATTTCCTGCGTCGCGGCGCCTTGCTCTTCAACGGCCGCAGCGATCGCCGACGTGATCTCGTTGATGTCCCGGATCGTCGCGCCGATGGCTTGAATGGCGACAACCGAATCTGCGGTGGTTGCCTGGATACCGTTAATATGCATCCCGATCTCTTCGGTCGCTTTTGCCGTCTGAGTGGCCAGATTTTTCACCTCGGCAGCCACGACGGCAAATCCGCGGCCTGCATCACCGGCTCGTGCGGCTTCGATCGTGGCGTTCAATGCCAGCAAATTGGTTTGCGAGGCGATATCGCTGATCAGCTTGACGACATCGCCGACGCGCTGGGCTGCGTTGGCCAGCCCTTGCACCGTCGCATTGGTCTTTTCAGCACTGGCCACAGCGTTCTGTGCGATCTGCGCTGACTGTCCGACCTGCCGTCCGATCTCCTGGATCGAGCTCGACAGTTCCTCAGCTGCGGAAGCAACCGTCTGCACATTCACTGTCGCCTGCTCAGAGGCCGTGGCGACGATTGTCGCTTGCCGGCTGGCTTCCTCGGCCACCGAACTCATGGTTTGCGCAAAATCCTGCAACTGGGCTGTCGCCGAGGAAACTGCGCTGACGACGCCGCCAACGTTGCGGTCAAAGTCCTGCGCGCTGGACTCGACGCGGCGTGAACGCTTTTCTCTCGCGGCCCGTTCGTTCTCTTGTTGAGCTGCCAGCGCTTCCGCCTCGATCATGTTCTGTTTGAACACCAGCACAGCCTTCGCCATGGCGCCGATTTCATCTGTACGGCTAGCGCCGGCAATCTCGATATCTTTCTGACCTCCAGCCAACGCCGTCATTGCCTGGGTCATGGCGACAACCGGCCGTGCAATCAGCCGGGTGATCCCCGTGGTCACGCCAATGCCCAGCACCAGGGCAATGCCCAGCAGGCTGAAGAACAGTATAGTCGCACGATCAGCCTCGCTTTTCGTCGATGCGACAGCTTGCGCGCTCAATTCGTTCTGAAGCTGATGCATGCGCTTGAAGGCGGTATGCATGCTGTTGAATTTCGCCTCGGTATCGCTCATGTAAACCAGCGCCGTCGCCACTTCGACGCCCGATAGTTCAACCGTGCTCTTGGCCACCTCGTCATACTGCGCAAAGGCCTTGACGATTGCGTCGAGCGCCTGACGCTCGGTATCCATTTTGATGAGCTTGGATAGCTGGTCGAAGAATAACGGAATTTTTGCCAGATCCTGCCCGATCTGTTTCGTCAGCTCTTCGATCTTCTTGGTGTCGGAGCTGTTGGCTGCCCAGCTCAGCAACCGGAACACGGTCATATGCGCGTTCATCACCGCCTGGGTGGCCGCCTCGGCGGTTTCCAGTTTCGCGATCGTCGTTGTTGCCATGTCGTCGATAACGGCACGTCCGCGGCTGATCTCAAGATACGAGATCACCGCGATTCCGATCATGAAGATCATGACCAGAGCCGGCGCAATGAAAAGCTTGATCGCAATCCGAGTATTGTTCAGGCGCGATCCGAGAAACGAAAGCATTGCGGGCTCCAGTCAAAAAGAGAAAGACCGGGCGGCGATGCCGCTCCGGTCCCAAGGTCGTCTTAGCCCTTGTAGATGCCAACGCCGACGAGAACGTCGTCGAATTTTTTGACGTAGCTGGACTTCGGCTCAACTTTTTTGGTGGTCGGATTCGGCCATTTGTAATCGATCCAGCCGGTCCCATCGCCCTTTGCGAGAGTGATCATGTCCTGGATAAACGGCTTGCCGTCGCCGTCTTTGACATTGAGCAGCGATTTGCCGATCAGAGCCTTGTTCGCACCATGTGCCTGGACAACACCATCGCCCAGCGCGATGACGAACACATAAAGATCGCGATCCTTGAACCCGCCGGCCGGATCATTGAATGCCGCATAGGCCTTGTCCTTGCCTTCCTTCGAGACAAGCATAAACGCCTTTTCGACCATGACTTTCGCTTCGTCCGCCGAACCATTGTCGTCTGCGACCGCGACGAAATGCGCGCCGGCAATGGCCAGCATGGCAAGTGCAACTGTTGCAAGCTTTCGTAACATCGTTGTTCCCCATTTAACCGGATTTGACTGGGCGAAACCCCTCGCCGCAGGCAAAAGGTAAATGCGAAGAGCTAATTTCGGCTTAATAGGACCAATGCTGGTTCGGGAGAGATGCGCTAACAGAGGCACTTCTGACCTTGATCCAAAACAATCAACGCGAGTATATTATTTTTTTTCATCCTTTCGTTGTGGATCGTGCCGCCGTTCTCAATATTGGCAAATAATGCTACCTGTCAGGCCATGAACCAGCGCGCGGACATCCGGATCGGCCATTCGACCTGCCCGCACGATTGCCCGTCTGCTTGCGCGCTTGATATCGAAATTATCGATGGGTCGACCATCGGCCGCGTCCGGGGATCGAAGCAGCAAACCTACACCGCCGGTGTCGTCTGCGCGAAAGTCGCGCGCTACGCCGAGCGCGTTCATCACCCCGACCGGTTGATGGTGCCGCTTCGCCGCACCGGTCCGAAAGGCTCGGGTCAGTTCAAGCAGATCACCTGGGACGAGGCGCTCGACGAGATCGCAGCGCGCTTCGATGCTGCCGAGCGCGAATTCGGCGCCGAGTCGGTGTGGCCTTATTACTATGCCGGCACCATGGGTCTGGTGATGCGCTTCAGCGTCAATCGTCTGGCGCATGCAAAGAAGTATTCGCGGTTCTACAGCACGATCTGCGCGACGATTGCGCGGGCAGGCTTTGCCGCCGGCACCGGCAAAGTCGCGGGTCCCGATCCGCGCGAGATGGCGAAGTCCGATCTTGTGGTGATCTGGGGCACCAACCCGGTCTCGACGCAGGTCAACGTGATGACCCACGCGACACGCGCCCGAAAGGAGCGCGGTGCAAAGATTGCCGTGGTCGATATCTACGAAAACGACACGATGAAGCAGGCGGACATCAAGATCATCCTGCGGCCCGGTACAGACGGCGCGTTCGCCTGCGGCGTCATGCACGTGCTGTTTCGCGACGGCTACGCCGACCGCGATTACATGGCGCGCTACGCCGATTGCCCGGACGAACTGGAAGCGCACCTAAAACCCCGCACGCCCGAATGGGCGTCGGCGATTTGTGGCGTGCCGGTTGCCGAGATCGAAGCGTTCGCCCGCGTGGTCGGCGAAACCCCCCGCGCCTATTTCCGTCTTGGCTATGGCTTTACCCGCAGCCGCAATGGCGCAGCGCAGATGCATGCCGCGCTCTGCATTCCGACGGTCACCGGCGCCTGGCAGCACGAAGGCGGCGGCGCGTTCTTCAACAACGCCGGTATCTGGGGATTCAATCACACGCTGATCGAAACGCTGGATGAGGTGGACAAGACCATCCGCCAGCTCGACCAGTCTGAGGTCGGCCGCATTCTGACCGGCGATGCCAAAGCGCTGCAAGGCGGGCCGCCCATCAAGGCGATGATCATTCAGAACACCAATCCGGTGAACGTCGCTCCCGAACAGGATCTGGTCCGGCAGGGGTTCGCGCGCGAGGATTTGTTCGTCGCCGTCCATGAGCAATTCATGACCGAGACCGCGCTGATGGCCGACATCGTGCTGCCTGCGACCATGTTCATGGAACATGACGACCTCTATTATGGCGGCGGCCATCAGCACATCTCGGTCGGCGCGAAGCTGATCGAACCGCCGGGCGAATGCCGCTCCAACCAGGACGTGATGAAGGGGTTGGCCGACCGGCTCGGCATTACACATCCGGCCTTCCACATGACGGCGCGCGAGATGATCGACGCGACCCTCAAGGCCAGCGGCCACGGCGACATCGACACGTTGCAGGCCGAACTCTGGCGCGACATCCAGCCGGAATTCCGCAAATCGCATTATCTCGACGGCTTCGCCTACCCGGACGGCAAATTCCGTTTCAAACCGGACTGGGCTAAAATTCCGATGCCCAATAGCAACAATCTGGGACCGATCGGCGATATGCCGTCGCTGCCGGATCATTGGGCCATCATCGAGGAAGCCGACGCAGAGCATCCGTTCCGGCTCGCCACCAGTCCGTCACGCAGCTTCCTCAACTCATCATTCGCCGAGACGTCATCGTCGCTCGCACGCGAAGGCGCGCCGTCCGTGATGATGCATCCCGCCGATGCAGATAAACTTCAAGTATCGAACGGCGATGCAGTCGTTCTTGGAAACAAGCGCGGCGAGACGACGCTGACCGTAAAAGTTTTCGACGGCGTGCGGCGCGGTGTGCTGATCGCGGAATCGATCCACCCGAACAAAAGCCACAAGGGTGGACGCGGCATCAATGCGCTCACCGGCGCGGAGGCGGTGGCACCTCACGGCGGCGCCGCGTTCCATGACAACAAGGTGTGGGTGAGGAAAGCTGCCGTTCAGCTTTAACCTGCCTCGAGAATCGAAATTGGAAAGTCAAGAAAAGGGCCGCGCAGCATTTGCTCCGCGGCCTTTTCATTTATTGCCGCGCTTATTTCTTTTCGACGTTCCAGAACACCGGTGTCGCGGGACCGTCAAGCACACCCTTGACATCCTTGCGCCAGACGGACGGCGCGGTGTACTGGCCGAGCGGCAGATAAGTCACCTGCTCGTACACCCGCGCCTGAATCTTCGCCGCGAGTTGCTTCTGCTCATCCGGAGACGTTGAACGAGCGAATGAGTCGCGAAGCTTTTCCATCTCCGGGTCATCCGGCCAGCCGAACCAGCCGCCAGATTTGCCTTTGCCATTGAGCGTGACGTGAGCAACCGGATTGAGGATGTCGGCGCCGACCCAATTGGTAAAAAACATGTTCCAGCCGCCCTCTTTCACCGGCTTCTGCCCGGCACGACGGCTGACGACCGTTTGCCAGTCTGTCGCCTGCACCTCGACCTTGAAGCCCGCATCGCGGAGAAGCTGCGCGGCGACGATCGGCTGGGCTTTCAACGTCACCACATCGGTCGGGGCCATGATGACCACCGGCGTACCGTCATAGCCGGACTCGGCGAGCGCCTTCTTGGCTTGCGCCATGCCAGTGTTCTTGATGAGCGTCTCAGCGCCTTCCTCGGTTGCAAGCGGTGTACCGCAACCAAACACCGCGCCACAGATCTTGTAATACTTCGGATTCCCGATCATGGCATCGAGGATATCCTTCTGGTTCATGGCCAGGAAAGCAGCGCGGCGAACCTTGATGTTATCGAACGGCGGAAGGAGGAAATTCATCCGCCCCAGTGTCTGCGAACCCAGACCGTTCAAAATTCTGATCTCGATGTCCTTGTTGCCCTCAAGAATCGGCAGAAGGTCGAACGATGGATTCTCGATGAAGTCGATGTCGCCCGATTGCAGCGCGTTCACCGCGGTCTGGGCGTCCGGCATGGTAATCCATTCGACCCGATCGACCTTCACGACCTTTCCGCCCGAGGTCCAGCTCGCCGGTTCGGAACGAGGTACATAGTCCTTGTTCTTTTCGTAAACGACTTTGACGCCGGGCTGAAACTCAGCCTGCATGAACTTGAACGGACCCGAACCGATCTGTTCTGGGATCGCCTTGTCCGCTGGCGTCTCGGCAATGCGCTTCGGCATCATGAACGGCACGACCGACGATGGCTTCGCTATCGATTCAAGCACGAGGCCGTACGGTTCCTTCAATTTCAGTGTGATGGTCTTGGCATCGGTCGGCTCGATCGACGCAACGAAGTCCATCAGCTTTTGACCCATGCCGTCGCGCTTGCCCCAGCGCTGGAGCGACATAACGCAGTCCTCGGCCGTGACGGGCGCGCCGTCGTGCCATTTCAAACCGTCGCGAAGCGTGAACGTGTAAGTGAGCTTGTCGTCCGATACCTTCCAGGTTGCCATCTGCGGCTGGACTTTAAAGTCCGAGTCCATCGCCAGCAGCGTGTCGTAGACCATATAGCCATGGTCGCGGGTGATGTAGGCCGTCGTGATGATCGGATCGATCACGCGCAGATCCGAATGCATCACCGCCGAAATGGTTTTGCCCTTCTGTGCGAGAGACGACGAAGTTGTGGCCGCAAGCGTCAAACCTGCCGCCATCAGAACAACAGGCAACTGTGTTTTCATCAAAGTTGAAGCACGCCGCCCACGCGAGAATTCAGACATCGCATCGCTCCTGACTGAGAACTGTTCACCACCGGATGATTGGTTGTGCATCCTGATCGAAATTTAAGCGTAATCGAAGTCTAAGACTTTGAAACGGCTCGTTAATCACGACGCGTCGAAGAAAGACTTGCACCAACGCTGCGATGCGTCAATCGCGATTTCCGCAAAGCGCGACTGCGCGACCAACAGCACCTGCATAGCGGCGAAGATTGCCGCTTGCCGTCCGCTTCAAGACGTTCTGAAATGCCATTCCACGCTTCGGTCAGTTAAGTCTGATGATGTCGCCACAGCGTGTAAAGCCAAGGAAGTTGGAATGAATCCAGTCAATCTGCCATTCGACAGCGACGACATGCTCGCGGGTCTGCGTCCGTGGGTCGAATGCGAAAGCCCGACATGGGATGCTGCGGCAGTTGACCGCATGCTCGATCTTGCCGCCCGCGACATGGCGCTCGGTGGTGCGACCATCGAGCGGATCGCTGGACGCATGGGTTTCGGCGGCTGCATCCGTGCTCGTTTCCCTCATCCCGATTTCGGCAAACCCGGCATCCTGATTGCCGGACACATGGACACCGTGCACCCGGTTGGCACAATTGCGCAGTTGCCGTGGCGGCGGGACAACGGCAAATGCTTCGGCCCCGGCATCTTCGACATGAAGGGCGGAAACTACGCCGCGCTCGAAGCGATCCGGCAGTTGCAGAAGATCGCGTTCACGACGCCCCTGCCACTCACCATCCTGTTCACGCCTGACGAGGAAGTCGGCACGCCGAGCACGCGTGACATCATCGAGGCCGAAGCATCGCGCAACAAATATGTACTCGTGCCCGAGCCCGCATTCGAGAACAAAGGCGTCGTGACCGGGCGTTATGCGATCGCCCGCTACAATCTGGAAGCGATCGGTGTACCGAGCCACTCCGGCGCGAGGCTTTCAGCCGGCCGCTCTGCGATCCGGGAAATGGCGCGGCGCATTGTCCAGATCGATGAGATGACCGGTGAGGACTGCACGTTCAGCGTAGGCATCGTCCACGGTGGCCAGTGGGTCAACTGCGTCGCCTCGCGCTGCACTGGCGAAGCACTCAGCATGGCCAAGCGTCAGGCCGATCTCGATCGCGGCGTCGAGCGGATGCTCGCTCTCACAGGTACGAACAACGAGGTGACCTTCAACGTCACGCGCGGCGTGACGCGGCCGGTGTGGGAACCGGGTGGCGGCACCATGAAGCTCTACGCGCTTGCGCGCGACATCGGCA
>JAKFUP010000046.1 GCA_021732625.1 Hyphomicrobiales bacterium | reverse complement strand
GTCGAATTGCAGGCGCTGGTGGCGCCAACCTCGCTCGGCACGCCACGGCGCGCGGTGGTCGGCTGGGACCCGAGCCGGCTCTCCATGGTGCTGGCGGTCCTTGAGGCCCATTGCGGCGTCAAGCTGTCCGGCCATGACGTCTATCTGAACGTCGCCGGCGGCCTTCGCATTCAGGAACCCGCCGCCGATCTCGCGGCGGCCGCCGCGCTGGTGTCCTCGCTGACCAACGCGCCGCTGCCGACCGACGCGGTGTACTTTGGCGAAATCTCGCTCTCCGGGGCCGTCCGGCCGGTGGCGCAGACCACGGCGCGCCTGAAAGAAGCCGCCAAACTCGGTTTCGGCCGCGCCGTCCTGCCCGAACCGCCTCGCGGGGAGACCGGCGGCGATGCCGGGCTGATTCTCAACACCATCGGCGGACTGACCACTCTCGTTGCCGAAGTGGCCGCGCGGGGTAGCGGGCGGGCAACACAGGCGCCAAAAAGCCCTCCTCCGGCCCGATTCCGAAGGCAGGACGGGTGACCCTCGCGGCAACAGTGGTATATAGCGCGCGCGGCCGGGAGACATTTCGTTAAGAACGCAAGTTCTTAAAGATCAAGTTCTTAAAGATCATGGGATCGGTGAGAAAACCGGGTCCATGATGTATTTCTTGGCCTTGCAGGATGTGCGATATCGCCGTCACCTGAGCAGGCACGATCGGAATCGATTCGCCGGTTTGGGCATGCGGGCTGACCAGTAGCGGACCTGACGAGACGATGCCGATTACGCTTCTCGACATTATCGTGCTTGGCGTGATGCTGCTGTCGGGCCTGCTTGCGATGGTCCGTGGCTTCATGCGCGAGATTCTCTCGATCGCAGCCTGGGCTACCGCCGCCATCGCGACGCTCTACGGATTTCCGAAGGTCCTGCCCTCGGCCAAAGGTTATTTCGGCAATGAGACGGTCGCCACGATTGCCGTGATCGCAGGTATCTTCATCGGCACGCTGATCGTGGTGTCGGTCATCACGGTGCGCATCTCCGATATGATCCTGGATTCGCGGATTGGTGCGCTCGACCGCACGCTCGGCTTTGTGTTCGGCCTCGCCCGCGGGCTGCTGATTATCGTTGTCGCCTATCTGTTCTTCGACTGGCTGGTGCCGGAGAAGCAGCAGCCGACCTGGGTGGCGCAAGCCAAGACTCTGACGACCCTGAAAAGCAGCGGCGAATGGTTGAAGTCGGTCTTGCCGGACGACCCCGAGAGCACCATTTTAAAGAGACTCAAGAAGACCAAGCCTGATGAAGAGCAGACCGATGCGGAACCGACGCCGGCTCCCAACGCGGGTGGCTATGGCAAAACGACCCGTGACGGACTGAAACAACTGATCGACGGCAAAGGAGCGGGACGATAGTCCCGCGGAAAGAGGCGCAATGGACGCGATGAAAAGCCCCTCCACTGACGCCAAAGGTCCCCCCGCCAAAAATCCGCCAAACGCATCATTCGATCTGGATGGTTTTGATTTGGACGGCGACAAGCTCCGCGAGGAATGCGGCGTGTTCGGCATCTTCGGTCATCCCGATGCCGCAGCCATCACAGCCCTCGGTCTCCATGCCCTTCAGCATCGCGGACAGGAAGCCGCCGGCATCGTGTCCTTCGACGGCAAGCGCTTTCACTCCGAGCGCCGTCTCGGGCTGGTCGGCGATACCTTCTCCAAGCGCGATGTGATCGAGCGTCTACCCGGCAACTCCGCCGTCGGACATGTGCGCTATTCGACCACCGGCGAAACCATCCTGCGCAATGTGCAACCGCTATTCGCCGAACTGAATGCCGGCGGCTTCGCCGTCGCTCATAACGGCAACCTGACCAACGGCCTGACGCTGCGCCGCGAACTGGTGCGCCACGGCGCCATGATGCAGTCGACCACCGACACCGAGGTGATCCTGCATCTCGTCGCGCAGTCCAAGCGCAATCATTTCATCGACCGCTTCATCGAGGCGCTACGCGCCATCGAGGGGGCCTACTCGCTGGTCTCGCTCACCAACAAGAAGCTGGTCGGCGCCCGCGATCCGCTCGGCATCCGCCCGCTGGTGCTCGGTGAGCTCGACGGCTGCCCGATCCTGGCATCGGAGACCTGCGCGCTCGATATCATCGGTGCGAAGTACGTCCGCGACATCGAGAACGGCGAAGTCATCGTGTTCGACGAGAATGGCGTGCAGAGCCACAAGCCGTTTCCACCGGTGCCGGCGCGGCCCTGCCTGTTCGAATACATCTATTTCTCGCGGCCGGATTCGGTCCTTGGTGGCCGACCGATCTATGACGTGCGCAAGGCGATCGGCGCGGAACTGGCGCGCGAGAGTCATGTCGATGCGGATGTGGTCGTGCCGGTGCCGGACTCTGGCGTTCCCGCCGCTATCGGCTACAGCCACGCCTCCAGGATTCCGTTCGAGCTCGGCATCATCCGCAATCACTATGTCGGCCGCACCTTCATTCAACCGACCCAGAGCGTGCGCGAACTCGGCGTGCGCATGAAGCATTCGGCCAACCGTGCCGCCATCGCCGGCAAGCGCATCATCCTGATCGACGACAGTCTGGTGCGCGGCACCACCTCGATGAAGATCGTGAAGATGATGCGCGATGCGGGCGCCAGCGAAGTGCACTTCCGCATCGCCTCGCCGCCGATCACGCATCCGGATTACTACGGCATCGACATGCCGGACCGCGAAAGCCTGCTGGCGGCTACCCATAGTGTGGAAGAGATGCGCCAGATCGTGGGCGCGGATTCGCTGGCGTTCCTGTCGATCGACGGCCTCTACCGCGCGATGGGCGAACCCGGCCGCGACCCGGCGCACCCGAAATTCACCGATCACTATTTCACCGGCGATTACCCGACTCCGCTGACCGATCGCGCCGAAACCGCGCCGCAGCCGCGCCAGTTGTCATTGCTGGCGGAGGCGAGCTGATCGCCCTATTTCCAATACTCTGACTTTTGTCATGGCCGGGCTTGTCCCGGCCATCCCGCTTAGGTAGGCAGTGCACACTTGATCGAGATCGCCGGGACGAGCCCGGCGATGACGGGCAAAAGATTTCTGCAATGACCCTCCTCCTCACCAACCGGATCGCTCTCGTCACCGGCGCTTCACGCGGCATCGGATATGCGACTGCGCTTGCGCTCGCAAAACACGGCGCTCATGTGATTGCGACGGCGCGCACTGTCGGCGGACTGGAAGAGCTCGACGACGCCATCCGCAAGACCGGGAACGCAGGCGCCACACTTGTGCCGCTCGATCTCACCGATACCGACGGCATCGCCCGCCTCGGCGCCGCGCTGCATGAGCGGCACGGCAAGCTCGACATTCTGGTCGGCAACGCCGGCGTCGCCGGTCCCTCCTCGCCGCTCGGCCACATCGAACTCAAGCCTTGGAATGGCCTGATGGCAGTGAATCTCACCGCCAACTTCCAACTGATCCGCTGCATGGACCCGTTGTTGAAAGCATCCGACGCCAGTCGCGCGGTGTTTGTCACATCGGATACAGCGCGTCTCGCGCCAGCCTATCGCGGCCCCTATGCGGCCTCAAAGGCAGCACTTGAAGCGCTCGCGCGCACATGGGCCAACGAAAACCTGACGACAGTGCTGCGCGTCAACCTGTTCGATCCCGGCCCGATCCGTACACATCTGCGCGGAACCATCATGCCCGGCGAAGATTCATCCGCGCTCGATTCGCCGGATCAGGCCGCAGAGTTCATCGTCCCGATGTGTACGCCGTCGTGGCGCGAGACCGGCAAACTCTACGATTATCGCACGCGCACGCTGAAAACGCTGGTGGCCTGAGATACGGTCGCGTTGACCGCGGCTCGGCCATATTGACTTCATACGATTGCCGATCTTCACTTCCATCCAAGCAGACGAACAAGCCTGCATGATAATGGAGGAATAGACCCATGCGCTCATTCAAATCCGCACTCGCTGCTGTTGCTTTGCTCGCAACGCCCGCACTTGCCGACGACGTATCAGGCACGTGGCTGCGCGACACCGGTGCGTCGCACGTCAGGTTCGCGTCCTGTGGCAGCGCAGTGTGTGGCACCATCGCGTGGCTGAAACCCGGCGTCGAAACACCGGCGAAAGTGGGCCAAAAAATCTTCTATGACATGAAGCCGAACGGCGCGAATGCATGGAGCGGCAGCGCCTTCAATCCCGAGGACGGCAAGACCTACACCGGCAAGATGACGCTGGCCGGCAATACACTGACCACATCCGGTTGCGCGCTCGGCGGTCTGATCTGCAAGTCGACGACCTGGACCAAAGTAAAGTAACGGCGACGCATCTTCAGGAGGCGATTGATGGGCGCATCGGTTCTAAGACAGTTGGCGCTGCTGGCTTGCATGGTGGTCCTGCCCCACGCAGCTTTGGCACAAGCGTCTCCCACATCTGCGACGCAGGTAGACGTCAATGTTGTCGGCGATCTGGTCGCCGCCAACCTGATCCTCGCCGATCAGCAAGTGCTGGACGCTTACGGGCACGTCAGCATCCGCCATCCGAACAACCCGCAGCGCTTTCTGATGGGACGCAATCTCGCGCCCGCGCTGGTCACCGCCAACGACATCGTCGAATACGATCTTGAGGGCGTACCTTACGGCGCGAAGACCGACTTCACGCATTTTCTGGAGCGTTTCATTCACGCCGAAATCTATCGTGCGCGGCCCGACGTCAACGCCGTGGTCCACAGCCATTCGCCCGCGGTGATCCCGTTCGCCAATACGCAAGTGAAGCTGCAGCCGATGTACCACGTCTCGCAGTTTCTCGCCTCCGGCGTACCGGTATTCGACATCAAGCAGGCGGCGGGCGGTCCGACCAACATGCTGGTCGGTAACGGCAAACTCGGCAAGTCGCTGGCGGACATACTCGGGCAAAACGCAGTCGTGCTGATGCGCGGGCACGGCAACGTCGTCGTCGCGCCGACTTTGCCATTGCTGGTTTTCCACGCGGTCTACACTGACGCCAATGCAAGATTGCAATCGCAGGCGATTGCGCTCGGAGGTCCGATCACATTCCTCGATGCCGATGAAGCGGCGCAGGCTGCCAAGGTGATCGATCAGATCCACACCCGCGCATGGGATCTGTGGAAGCGGAAGTTTACGCGCTAGGCGACCTGATCGTCGCGATCGTGCGCGCGGCGAATACCAAAGTCAGACCCAGCAGGATAGCCGCCAGTAGAAACGGCGCACCCGGCATCGTCCATGGTGCCGATGTTCCGATGAACAGGGCGAACGTCAGCGTGAACAGGAATGGACCGATCAGCTGCGCGATGCTCTGCACGCTGACGTTCGCCCCTTGCAGCCGGCCCTGCTCGTCCTGGCCGACCAGCCTCGTCATCATGCCTTGAAGCGCGGGGTCGGCGACACTCCACAGCGACAACGGCACAATGCAGATCATCGCCCACACGCCGTTCGGTACCAACGCGATGATGAGAAACCCTGCGATCCCCGACGTGAATCCCAACATGATCGCATTGCGCTCGCCAAGCCGCGCGACAACAGGGCCGACGACAAACCAGCGGGTCAGCACCGAGGCAAGGCCGACGAATGCCAGCGACAGACCGATGGCCAGTTCGCTCCAGCCATAACGGTACCCGGCGTACAGCACGTATACGCTCGGCAGAACCGTATGAGCGATCTGGGTTCCGAAATTGACCGTTGCAAGACCGAGCAGACCAGGCCGCGTCGCCAGCAGCGAGAGCGAGCCGACCGGATTGGCCCTGCGCCAACTGAACGCGGCTCGCCGCTCTGGCGGCAGCGATTCCGGCAGCACGAAAAACCCGTAAAGCGCATTAGCCAGGCTTAACGCGGCAGCCACATAGAACGGCATGTGCAGATCTATCTGGCCGAGCAATCCGCCGAGTGCCGGTCCGAGAATGAAGCCTGCGCCAAACGCGGCGCCGACCTTGCCGAATGCGGCGGCGCGCTTCTCCGCGGGCGTGATATCGGCGAGATAGGCGAACGAGGTCGAGATACTGGCTGCCGTCGCACCTGACATCAGCCGGCCGATGAACAGCCAGATCAGCGACGGTGCAAACGCCATCAGGAGATAGTCAACCGCAAGACCAAAGTTCGACAACAGCACCACCGGCCTGCGGCCAAAGCGATCGGACAACGCACCAAGCAGCGGCGCGAAAATGAACTGCATCAGCGCCCAAGAGGTCGCGAACAGTCCAAAGATGCGCGCGGCGTCCGCGGTGTCGTTGCCCGTGAAACTCGCGATCAGCTTCGGCAGCACCGGCATGATGAGACCGAGCGCCAGCATGTCGAGCAGGACGGTGATGAAGATGAAGGCGAAAGCGGCGCGCCGGGGACCCGCGATGGGTGTAGCCAGCGCATCGCGTTCGGCGGTCATGATTTCCGCTTTGCCTTGTGGGCAAATGGATTGGCCTTCTCGCGCAGCGTGATGCGCACCGGCGTGCCCGGCAACTCGAACACCTCACGCAGGCTGTTCACGAGATAGCGCAGATAGGATTCCGGCACTGCATCCGCGCGCGAGCAGAACACCACGAAGCTCGGCGGACGTGCCTTGGTCTGTGTGATGTAGTTCAGCCGCAAGCGGCGGCCGGACACGGCCGGCGGCGGATTGTTGGCCACTACCTGTTCGAACCAGCGATTGAGCGAGCTGGTCGACGCACGCTTGTTCCAAACAGCGTAAGCATCGACAATCGCCTTCATCAAGTTGCCGATGCCCTCGCCCATCAGGCCCGACACCGCGACCACCGGCGCACCCTTCACCTGCGGCAAAAGATGATCGACATCGCGCCGCAGCCCGGTGAGAAAGTTACCCTTGCGCTCGACCAGATCGGTCTTGTTGATAGCAATCACCAGCGCACGGCCCTCGCGCTCGATCAGATCGGCAATGCGCAAGTCTTGCTCTTCGAAACGGTTCTGCGCATCGAGCATCAGCACGACGACTTCCGCGAATTTGACGGCGCGCAGCGTGTCGGAGACCGAGAGCTTTTCCAGCTTGTCATCGATGCGGGCGCGTCGGCGCATCCCGGCGGTATCGAATATCTTGAAATCTCGGCCCTGCCAGTTCACCTCGACCGCAATCGAATCGCGGGTGGTTCCGGCTTCCGGGCTGGTCAGCAGTCGCTCTTCGCCCAACAGATGATTGATCAGCGTCGATTTGCCGGCATTGGGACGCCCGACGATGGCGACCCGGATGGGGCGATTGACCCAAGCCTCCGCGCCGTCATCGTCAACCTCCTGATCATCGTCGTCATCGTGATCCGGCTCCGGCATCAACACGCGCAGCGCATCGTAGAGGTCGCTCAGACCCTCGCCGTGTTCTGCGGAAATCGGTATCGGATCGCCAAGACCGAGTGCATAGGCTTCGGCCGCACCCGTGGTGCCCTGCCTGCCTTCGCTCTTGTTGGCGACCAGCACCACTGGCTTGTTGGCACGTCGCGCGAGGTCAGCGAATGCTTTGTCAGCGTGTGTGACACCGGCGCGCGCATCGACAATGAACATCAGCGCATCGGCCGCATCGATTGCGGTCTGGGTTTGCTCACGCATACGCGCCGTCAGCGAACCGCGCTCGCCCTCATCGAGGCCCGCCGTGTCGACGATGGTGAATTCGAGATCGCCGAGCCGTGCCTCGCCCTCGCGGCGATCGCGCGTCACGCCGGGCTGGTCATCGACCAGCGCCAGCTTCTGTCCAACCAGACGGTTGAACAGCGTCGATTTGCCGACATTGGGACGGCCAATCATGGCGATGGTGAAAGGCATAAAGAGTTCCGTGCGCCCAATCCGGGCGACGTGTCAAATGTGAAAGCTGGGAAACGAGGTCAGCGCGAGAACGATCCACTCGGCAATGGAGCCGGGAATGGTGCTGGCGCTGCATCCTGCTCGGGCGGAGCGGATTGTTGCTGCTGCACTGGCTGCTGCCGCTGCGTGGTCCGGCGGCGCGGTGGCGGTGGCGCGGGCGGTGCTGCAGCCACGCCCTCCTCGGCCGCAGCGTCGGCACCATCATCCGGCGCTGCCTGCTGAACCGGCTCACGCTTCGGCCGCGCAGCAGATTTTCGCTTGGGCTGTTCAATGACTGGCGGCGGCTCCGGAGCGACCTCGGCAGGCGCAGATGCCCGCGCGCCTTTATAAAGATCTCTCGGCACGCCTTGCTCAAGGCCAGGCACGCCTTCGGGAAAAACGGCCCTGCGGTCGCCTGGAAGCTTCTTCTTGGTATCGAGAAAATCGAACAGATCGGATGGATCGATACTCGGCACGTTGAAGCTGCCACAGCCGACAAGCGCTCCTGACAACGTGGCAAGCACGGTCACAGCGATCAATCGGCTCACAAGGCTGCTGTTTCGTTTCTCGGTCACGCTTGCCTCAACTCTTTCAACTCAGCTTTTGGCGCCCGCCGGCAGCAAGGCCTGCAAAGCCTCTGCACGCGAACGCATGCTCGGCGGCGTCTGCGCGTCGGCGGCGATGGCATCGAGCCACTGCCGGGTCGCCGTCGTGTCGTTGTTGCGCCAGGCCGACAGCGCCAGCAATTCGCGCGCGGTATGGCGATAGGTACGTCCCGCCGCGGCGACCGGTTCAAGCCGCTGCATCATGTCGGGAAAGGATAACGATTCCATCAACAGGCCCGCAGCGCGGATTTTCGCCAGATCCTGCTCGACGACGCCAACAGACGAGTCGGCCGCGATCGCATCGAAAAATTGTGCTGCAGCCTTTGGATCACGTTTGGCGGACTCGGCGGCGGCGCGCAGCCGCGCCAGCGTGCGATAGCCCTTTGGCCCTTCGGCAACGATCTTGTTAAAGGCGGCTTCGGCCTCTGCCGGCTTATTGTCGTCGGAAAGCGTCACTGCGGCCTCAAAAGCCGCTCCTGCGTCCTGGGCCTTCTTGGTCTCGAGATAGTCATAGCCGCGCCAGCCACCGACTCCGGCGACGATCAGAACCACAGCCAAAATAATGAGGACGGAATAGCGATCCCACAGCTTCTTGAGCCGTTCCCGCCGCATTTCCTCATCGACTTCATCAAATAATTCAGACACTTAAGTCAAACCCCGTCGCTGCCCAAAAGGCCGTCCCGCTTGATCGAATTGGTTATTCCCCGAATGCAGGCGTTACCCTAGCGGTGTGGCAGCCGCAAGGCAAAGTGAGGTTGTTCAAAGCGTTAAGGGGAGACGCAGAACCTGGTGCCTCCTAGCCCTTCGGCTTGACCCCGTAAACATGCTCGGGGCCGGGAAAGGCCCGCGAACGGACATCATTGGCGTAGTCTTGGATCGCCTTCTCGATGCCGGGACCGAGATCGCCATAGCGCTTGACGAACTTCGGCACCCACGCCGACAGCCCAAGCATGTCCTCCAGCACCAGCACTTGGCCGTCGCAGGCCGCGCTCGCGCCGATACCGATGGTCGGGATCGGGACGATTTCGGTGATGCGGCGCGCCAGCGGTTCCGCGACCGCTTCGATCACGACGGAGAACGCGCCAGCCTGTGCGACAGCGCGGGCATCGTCCTGGATCGGGCCCGTGACATTTTCGCCGCGGGCGATCTGCGCGCCTTCTTCCTTGCCTTGCGACTTGAAGCTGCCGAGCGTGTTGATCGACTGCGGCGTCAGGCCGATATGACCCATTACCGGAATGCCGCGCGTGGTCAGAAACTCGATGGTCTCCGCCATGCGAACCCCGCCTTCGAGTTTAACCGCGCCGCAATGCGTCTCCTTCAGGATGCGCACCGCGGAATGGAAGGCCTGCTCCTTTGAGGCTTCGTACGAGCCGAACGGCATGTCGACAACGACGAGCGCCTGCTGCGAGCCGCGCATCACCGCATGCCCTTGCAGGATCATCATGTCGAGCGTCACCGGCACGGTGGTCTCGAAGCCGTGCATCACGTTGCCGAGCGAGTCGCCGACAAGGATGACGTCGCAGTAGCGATCGACCAGCGACGCCGTATGCGCGTGATACGACGTCAGCATCACGATCGGATCGCCGCCCTTGCGAGCCAGAATGTCAGGCGCCGTTTTCCGCTTGGTCTTGTTCTGAACCGACATGAAACTTCTTATGCTCCCACTCTTTTAGGCACCAACGACCGGCACGCCGATCACGACAGGGTGGAAAGCGAACACGAGCGCCAGATAGATAATAATACCGACGGCGATCGCAATCAGATCGTTCTGGATGCCGCCAACCGGAATCGGCGGCGCACCCGCATCGGTACGGTGCTTGAGCGAGATGCGATCGTAGACCGCCCAGGCGAGAAACGATCCGAACAGGACGATCGAGCCGATATCACCATTGGCGAGCAGATGCGCGACCGCCCATAACTTGATCGCGGTGAGCATCGGATGCTTCAGCGTGACGTAGATGCGGCCGCGAATATACGAAGATACAATCATGATCGAGGCGGGCAGCATCAACGCGAGCGTGAGATGCTTGAACGCCACCGGCGGATACCAGATGTCGATCCAGCCTGTGGCCCGGTACTGCGAAAATCCCCACGAGATCAGCACGAGGCCAGCAAGCGAAACCAGCCCGTAAATCGCCTTGTATCCCGGCTCACCGAGCGCCGCGAGCGCAGAGGCTCGCGCTTCGCGCATCGTCGTGAAGACATGGACGCCCATGAACAGCGCCAGTCCCAACACCATCAACGCCAAGCCCATTCGACATCCCTCGCCCGGTCCGATTGAAGCGATTAAGCGCGAGCTGCGCCGCGCTGCCTGGAAATCCCCGGTATCATTTTTCAGGTACCGCAGGCAATGCCACCCACGTATGCCGTGGGCTGGCCTCCGCCGGAGAAAATGCATTGGCCCCGTGCATCACTCGCCTTAAGAAAGCCCGATGAAACGATTTTTCGCCTTTTTCGCTTTCCTTGCGGCTTTCGCGGCCGGCCCCGCCACAGCGCAGTCGTGGCCGGTAAAATCGGTTCGGCTGATCGTGCCCTATGCCGCAGGTTCGACGCCCGACATCGTCGGCCGCATCCTTGCCGAGAACCTGCAGGCCAAGCATCCCGGCATCGGCGTCATCGTCGAAAATCGCACCGGCGCCGGCGGCAATACCGGAACCGATGCGGTTGCCAAGGCCGATCCGGATGGCTCCACCATCGGGATTTCGCTCGGTGGACCGCTTGCCATCAATACGCTGCTGTTCTCGAAACTGCCCTACGATCCGGCCAAAGACATCGCGCCGGTCTCGATGCTGACAATGTTGCCGAGCGTGCTGGTGGTGCCTTCAAGCTTGGGCGTCAATTCGGTCGCGGAATTTCTCGCTTTGCTGAAGCGCAATCACGCCAGCGTTGCGTTCGGCTCGATCGGTATCGGCTCGCTGTCGCATCTGACCATGGAAGCGATCGCGCAGCGCGCCGGGGCAAAGCTGTTGCACGTCCCCTATACCGGATCGCCGCAGGCGGTCACCGCGGTCATTCGCGGCGACGTACAGGCGGCTTGCCTCCCGGCGATCTCCGTGACACCACAACTCGCAACCGGAGCCTTGAAAATTCTCGCGGTCTCGACGGCGAAGCGTTCGCCGCATCTGCCCGATGTGCCGACGCTGAAGGAAAGCGGGATCGACGTGGAGTCAGACGCATGGAACGCGCTGATCGCGCCGGGCGCCACGCCTCGCCCCATCATCGAGGCCATCAACGCCGATGTGCGCGAGATCCTCAGCAAGCCCGAAGTCCGCGAGAAGCTGAAGCTTCAACTGATCGACGCTGCACCCTCTTCGCCTGACGAGTTGCGCGCCCGCATCAATGCGGAAATCAAACTCTGGGCGGACGTCATCAAGGCTGCCGATATCAGGATTAACTAAAAGACCAGGGATTGGACTCGATCACGATCAGCCGGCAATCGCCCCGCGCCACCTTGCATCCCGCAATGACGGCCTGCGGTGCAGGCGCCGGTCGAGCAACGTGCGCGCGCTCTGCGCTTCGCCGCTTTTCATCAGGGCGACCAAGAGCGTATCCTCGATTATCTCGCGCTGAGCATGACTGCCGCCAATCCGCACGACCTCATCGGCAACGGGAGTAAGAATCCGCGCGCATCCGGCAAAATCGTCTTCCGCGAATGCACGCGCCGCGCGGCAGATCGCCGGGACCACCGCGCCGGCCGCGAGTTTGCCTTCGCCAAGCCGTTTCTCAAGCGTATCGATACGCATTTCAAGGCCCGCATTGTTGCCGGTGGCGGCGGAAACCAGCGCCAAATGCACGTCGGCGAAGGTCACGCCCGCATTGGGGAATGAACGCTCGGCATGGGCGACTGCGTCATCCCAGGTATCTTTCGGAACGGAATGGCCTTCGATTGCCATCCGCCACAGCAGCGAGGTGCCATCCGTCACCGAGTTGATCGGCGGCGCCGTCGTGACCTTCGGCTGAATCCGGTCGTTGTAAATCGCGAGCGCCCGCGCCGCGTCGCCATGCTCCAGCGCGGCCAGTGCCTGATGCCAGGACATATGGCCGTGCAGAATTCCGCTGCGGTCGTAGATCGGCAGCCAGTCCTCGACCAGCGCTTCCGCGTCATTCACCGAACCATCCTCGAACATCGCATGCGCCAGCGCATGGGCGGCGTTGGCGTTCTTCGGTCGCAAATCGAACCCGCGTTGCGTCATCGCGCGGCCGCGAACCACATCGCCGTTTTCTGTCAGCGACCAGCCGCGATAGCTGAGAAACCACCAGTCATCGCCGTAGTCCCGCGCATGCTTCTCGCACAGGTCGACGCGAGCCTGATCGTGATCGGCCATCCCGGAGAATGCAAACAGGCCAAACGCGCCAAGCGGCAACGACATGACGATGGCATCGCGCGGCCAGCGATCGAGATGAGCCAACGCGCCGGCCAGCGATTTAACCGGCTGGCCGTCCATGCCAAGCGCAAGCGTGTCGATGTGACTCTGCTCGCGCTCAGTGCCGTGACGCGCGATCAGCTCACGCGCTTTTGCGATGCATATCCGCGCGGACGGCACATCGGCGTAGAAGAAATGCACTCTGGCGCGGGCGATATACGCCAGCGCGAAATCTGGATCGGCTGCGATAGCCGCATCGAACGCTTCCGCCGCACCCGGCCACGCCGACAGTAACAAATCGACGCCGTTACGATAGGCAGATGCAGCTTGATCGGACGCAGTCGAGAGCGGCAGGCCGTAGCGGTCGTGACAGGTCATCAGCACCTCTCGAACAAGTTCCGGGGGAGCACCGCAAGCAAGCATGCATTGGTGTATGCATCCGATGCAACTGCGGCAAATGGCCGGGCGTTGATAGCCAACTTGACCAGCCCGAAGCAGTCATTCAACCTGATCATAAATCAGTAGAAAAATGCCGGGAGAAAAAAGAATGTCCGAGACCGTCTCCGAAACATTCGCCTACAAGCGCAGCCACGACGTCGTCATCGACGCCCCGCCTGCCGCGGTGCTGGACTACGTCAGCAATCCGCAATCATGGCCGGAGTGGATCGCGGCATCGCATCATATCGATAGCCCGAGCCGGCCATTGCAGAAAGGCGAAAGGTTTCACGAGAAATGGCGCACCCGCACCGGCGAAATTGCGCTCGATTGGGTTGTCCTCGACCGCGTCCAGCCGAGGCTCTGGGTCGCGACCGCCGACACCGACTTCATCGGCCCGATCGTGTGCACCTACACCTGCGAGGAATTGGCGGGTGCGACCAAGTTCACCCGCACAATCGCAAACCCGCAGCGCAAGAAGCCGCCGACCGACGAGATGATCCGACGCATCGACGAGGAAGCGGCGACAGCGCTCGCCAACATCAAAAAGAACGTCGAGGCGCTGACGATCGCTCGCGCGGTATGAAAATTCCGCGCCGCTGCCGTTCAACTCCCGAACAGCGATCCACAAACAGCAACGCCGCTGTCACCATCAGGTGAAAGCGGCGCTTCGCGAACAGGAACGCCAGTACATCCGTGGCGCTCAGGTTCTGGAGCTTTTCGGCGCAGCGCGGATACCGCGCTGCTGGCCAATCATGCTCCGATTTGATGACCTGACGATGTCAGGTCTCGAAGAAATCAAGCTGCGCTGAGGTTCTCGGCGCTGACCTTGCCGCGCATGCGGTCTTCTTTTTCTTCGTAGTTGATCTTCTGACCCTCGTTGAGGGTGCTCATTCCAGCCCGCTCAACGGCGCTGATGTGTACGAACACATCCTTGCCGCCATCGTTCGGCTGAATGAAGCCGAAGCCCTTTTGCGAGTTGAACCACTTCACGGTACCTGTAGCCATCGTAACAATTCTCCAAAAACAACGTAGTTTCGATGCTCGTGCGACCTCGCACAAGCTGGTTCGAATTTCGACGATGTCTTAGTGAGAAGAGCCTCGTGCCTAAAGCAAAGGAGGCGCGGTCAACAAGCCAAGCCGCAAAACGAATAGCGGCTATATAGAGCATCGACCCCGTCATAGCAAGGATAAATCGGGAACGTCCAAAAACACAGAAGAAACAGCCAACAAGTGCGCTGCCGCATTGGTCAACAATGGCGGGATTGCGGCGGTTAACCTCAAACGAACGCCGGTTCTTTTAGTTGAGATTGCTTGCATCGGCGGCTCATATAACGACAATTCAGCGACAGTCGAAGCTGCAGAACTTTGATCGCTTATCATCGGCGAACAAGATCATGAATTGCACATGATGCATGTGGCAACGCACCGTCTGCGGATCGGATGTCTCGCGGTTCTGGCGCTTTCAATTTTCGCCGGCTGCGCCAAGGACGATGAATTCACCGCGGAACAAAAACTCTGCGTCGGCCAGATTTACGCGAAGTACGATCCGTCGCGGATGGAGGAGTGTGTCGATGCCTGCAAGAAGTGCAAGGGCGGCAACACCGTGACCTGCACAACCTCGTGCAAACTTCGCGGCGCCAAATGAAGCTACCTCACGGCTGAGCCGGCTGACTCAACGCGCGATTGTCAACGTAGCGGATGTTGATCGGCTTGCCGGCGATCGCATTGCCAAGGCCTTTGGTCAGCGGCAGAGGCGCGCAGCGCGACAAAGCGGCGTCGATCGCTTCGCGATAGGCGGCTCTGGTTTCGCCGGATGTATCCGGCGTCGCGTAAGTCATCACCGGCCTTGCGATCACTTCGCCCGAACGCTTGAACGCGAACCGCACCGACATCTGCATGCCCTTCCGCGCGTCATCGCGCTGTGGCGGCGTCTAGCACGATCGCAGCATCGCGAACAGATTGCCCAGCGTGTTCAGGTCGTGGTCGGGCTTCTGATATCTCGCGGCATCGGCCGGCTTTGGTTCGCTCTCGATGGTGAGGCGAAGGTCGCCGCTGCCATAGGGAAACGGCAGATCGGGCACGCATGGCCCGTCATTGAACACGCCGCAGAACGACGGCGTACATGGCCCTTCAGCGAGAACGCTGCATGGATTCTGCGAGAATGGCGCGTTGTTGAGCGGATCGTTCCGTTCGCGGCTGAGCGACGGCGTGGCGACGAGGATCGCGAGCGCGGAAGCCAGCAAAGTTACGTTTTGCAAAATGGACATCTCCGTCATCGAGGAGACGTAGGACTGGAACAGACCGGGTTCAAGCGCCGAGCGGCAAATGCCCCTGCCCGGCGACATAGGCCTTGATGGTTGCGATGTCGGCGGAACTCCAGTTCAGCGACCGGTGAAGGATCACCTTCAGGTCGGCTTCGAACTTGTCCCTGACGGCATCCTTGTTCAGGTCGCGAATGTTGACGACGTCGCGTGTCTCGAACGCGCGGTTGACCACCGCCGAAATCGCCCAATGCATGTTGCTCATCAGAACTGCAATCGACGTATTGGCCCAGTTCGCCGACAATTTTTCCTGAAGCGGCGCGAGGCCCTCGACCACATAGACCGGGCCGCACGCGACAACATTCAGCTCCAGCCGCTCCGGCCATTCGGCGATCGCCGCGTTGAAGAAATGGTCGAAGGTTTGCATGAATGAGATGCCGTATCGCTATGGGTTCGGGACCTGAAACGTCATCCCGCTCATCAAATTCTCGGCGATTCAATTGCCAAACATCTTATCCCGGTGACCGGGTGCCGCCAATTGCCAATCACAGCAGCAAACGCGTTGTCCCGGACTTGGTTACCGGCAGAAATGGCAATGACAACAGCGACTTCCGCGCCGGCAAGC
>JAKFUP010000125.1 GCA_021732625.1 Hyphomicrobiales bacterium | reverse complement strand
GCTACGCTGAGGCGGCAGCAAATTTGCTCACCAATCCAGCACTTGATCCGTTCGGCAAAATTCCTGAGTTCAAATTCTGCGCCGTGCGGGCGAAGCGCGCCGAGATTCGCGGCGCGGCTGAGTAACAGAACTGAATAGAAGAACGGCGTTCGATCGGTACTCAGCCCGCTAAAGATTACGGTCTTATCATTTCTCATTCGCGGAAAATGGAATGCGCACTCTGGTGAGGTTAAGGCATGGCTATGGATGGGTTAGCGTTGACTGCTAGGAGTTGATGCGTTGTGATCGCCTTGGCTGTTAGAGCCCATAACCAGTTGTTTGCAGGTTCGAGTCTTGCCGGCCGGTCAGTCCTCCCGCCAACGACGCTGTAGATCTGTTGAATCTGGCCCGGTGGCCCGGCCTGAGCTTCCTTGATTGAACCAGATTTAGTCCCTGATTATCTGAGAGAATTCCCTGATACCTGAATAGAGAACGCCGCTGAAATTTAGTGTTTTTGCAGCGACTTTCGCGGTAGGCGCGACCGAAAGGTCCGGTTTCCGGCGATACTTCTCTGAAAAATTCCCTGTTTGCAGGGAATTTGGTTGGAGATTGGTTCGATTTGCACTACGTCGCCAGCCACTCAGTCCGACTTTTAGAGAATTTTCTTCTTTTAGCGCAGAAAGGTCCGCCAATAGAGGGCTTTTCTTATCGTCAGCGCGTCTCTAGAGACAGATTTTCGAATTTCCGCGGCCAAAATTCCCGAAAGTCTCCAGCAACGATAAAGGAAATTCCCGTTTTCTGGAGAATGCGCTTGAAGACGAGGAAGAAAACCACTGCGTGGTTGAGCAACCAGACTGGTGAGGTTTCTGATTTCGATCCAAGCCGGAGGTCGGCTTTGCCGACGGCATCAACAACGACATTGTCATTCTTTCCAGCGAATAGAGCTGCTTGGTTTAAGATCGCCCGATCAAAGCAAATAGCCTACTGTGGTAAGAGCTCGTCGCATGGTGGAGCAACCTCTGACCTGCACCCCTGATTGCCCTCGTTTATAGTGAGATTCTGTTCTGGTTATGCCCCGGATGGGGGCGTGCTGCGAACTCGGTTGGTGTGAGCCCGTTGAGGCTCGTGTGGGGTCGGCGGGTGTTGTAGTCGATCCTCCAGTCTTCGATGATCTGTCGTGCCTCGTTGAGGTTGGAGAACAGGTGCTCGTTGAGGCACTCGTCGCGTAGTCCGCCGTTGATGCTCTCGACAAAACCATTCTGCATAGGTTTGCCGGGTGCGATGTAGTGCCACTCGATCCCTTGCTCTTCCTGCTAGGCCGATACGGCGTTCGAGGTGAACTCGGTGCCATTGTCACTGACGATCATATGCGGACAGCCTCTGCTTTCGATGATGCGGTCCAGTTCGCGTGTGACCCGCAGGCCGGTGAGCGAGGTGTCGACCAACAGGCAAAGACACTCCCGGGTGAAGTCGTCAACCAAAGTCAGGATACGGAAGCGCCGACCGCTGACAAGCGTGTCCATCACAAAGTCGAGCGACCAGCGCAGGTTCTGGTTCTGCGGGATCGTCATCGGAGCCCGTGTTCCGAGTCCCTCGCTGTGAGATCGAATCGGCGTATGAGATTCATACCGACGATATCAAGCTACAACGCTTGGCGGATTCGTGGAACGAGGGTTTATGGTGTGAAACTGTCAATTGTATTCAGCAATTAAACCATTCCTATGCGTTTCGCGCCTTCCCGGAAAAGGGCAGCGCTCTCCGGAGCAAAGTGGAAGGCAGCGAAGAAGTCGTTGACGTTGTATGAGGGCAATGTTTTGCGAACGGCGGCGATATAGGCGCGCGCCTCGTCGCGACGCCCGGCCAGCGCCAGCGAGAACGCGGCCAGTCCGAGGATATGGGCATGCGCGTTTGGCCGGGCGGCGGCCTTGACGGCCCACTCGGCCGCCTCTTCAAACTGGCCGAGACGAACCAGTGCAATTGCGCGCGCGCCAAACATGCCGAACAGCAGCGGATCGAACGGGCTCAAATGGCGCGAATAGTCGGACGATGAAATAGCGGCAAGCGCA
Source organism: Hyphomicrobiales bacterium (assembly GCA_021732625.1). Classification (GTDB taxonomy): domain Bacteria; phylum Pseudomonadota; class Alphaproteobacteria; order Rhizobiales; family Xanthobacteraceae; genus SG-bin9. Next base: position 14,094 of record JAKFUP010000125.1, on the reverse strand, counting down.
TCGCCGGTTTGCGCGTGGACAAATGCCCGCGTGTAGTGGGCCTGGGCGAAGTTCGGGCTGAGGTCGATTGCCTGATCCAGTTCGACGACAGATTGGTCGTGGCTGCCGCGGAGCCAGAGCGCTCGCCCCATGGCCCAGTGCGCCGCAGGGTCACGATCATCGACCATCAAGCTTTGTCCGGCGGTTTCGAAGGCCCGATCGATTTCGTGCTCGCGTGTTGCCCAGCCCTGAAAGGCATTTTGCCAGTGGGTGAAGGACAGGCCCGCGTAGGCGCGCGAGAAAGTCGGATCAAGTTGGACGGCTGTCTTGAAGAAATGCCGGGCCCGATCGTTGTCGGTCTTGTTGAAGCGGTACATGTGCCACAGGCCGCGATGATGCGCATCCCACGCATCGAGCGAGTTCGGAGGCCGCAGGATTGCGCGGTTGCGCTCGACGGTTTCAATTTCACTGGCGATTGACGCCACGATCCTGTCCCCTATCTCGTCAAGCACAATAAGGATGTTGTCGAGTTTTTGATTGAAGACTTCCGCCCAGACGATGCGGGCTGTGCGCGTCTCGGCAAGCTCCACCGTAACCGTGAGGCGGTCGCCCTGGCGGCGTTGCGATCCGCTGACGGTGTAGTCAACGTTGAGCATCCGGCCGGCTTCTTCTGGACCGATGCCTTTCTCCTGCAGCGCGAATACAGTGCCCTGTGCGATCACAAACAATGTCCGCAATTTCGCCAGCCTCGTAATGATGTCGTAAGCGAGGCCATCTGCTGTTTCACCTGGCGCTATGCTGCCTCCGGCAAACGGCATCACGGCAATTGAGGCGCGGCGCGCTGCATCAGGAAGCTTCGCCGTGGCAGCGTAGGCTGCGGCCGATGAAGCGACCACGGCGACCTCAGAGCGTGGCGAAACGCCGGCCTGCGCCCGCGCCGAGCGCCATGCCTCGCGCAGCGGCGTGCAGTCAAGACCGTCGGCATCGAACAGCCGGGCGGCTGCCGCGAGATGCTCCTCGCCTTCACGAAACTGGCCGCGCCGGGCGAGCGCGTGCAGCATCCGTTGGTGTACGCGCTGGTCGAATGGCGCAAGTTCGAGCCATGTCTCCAGGTGCGCAAACGCCTCATCGTCGGGAGCGTTGTTGACGAGATGCTCTAGCACGGCGGCATGGCAGCTCCGGAAGCGTCGGCGCTGCGCGACGAGCCAACCGTTGAAGACCGGGTTGCGATCGATCTCGAGGCCTTCAAGAAACTCACCGCCAAACAGCGCAGCAAGCGAGCGCAGCCGTTCCAGAGCGAGTGTTTCGATGCCTTCCTGTGCGGATTTGCGGACTTCGAGCGCGTCGACGACGCAGTCCGCCACGTCAAACCTGATGGCATCGCCGCTTGCATCGATGCGTTTGCGGTCCGGCTGATCAACGACACTGCGTGCCTTGCTGAGCGACCAGCGCAGTTCGCCGCGCGGATCGTCCGCGACGTCGTCCCACAGCAGCTCGCAAAGCTGGGTCCGCGGCACCGCCTGTGGTGCGAGCGACAGGTAGGCGATGAGCGCGCGTACCTTGCGCGATGTGGGGAGCGCGACAGCAACGCCGTCGCGGCTGATCGCCATCGGGCCGAGAAGGCGCACTTGCAGAACGATCCGGCTGTTTTCGGGGCGGTGCGATTCCACGGCCTTTTCCACTCCGGCTCCCACGCTCGTTTCCACGGCCCGCCACTAGCTTGGCGTCAAGCGTCACATGGACGCAAAAACGAGGATAGCAGCATGTTTAGCCCAGCCAACACAGGAACTTACGGATTTTCAGCACCGAAAGGCTTGATCGTTTCCTCCGCAGCGGCCTGCGCAGCGGTGTTCATCCTCACCGCATCCGCCAGCGCTGCGCCGATCAGCGCCGTTATTGCCGCCTGCGATCGCACTCCGGGATGCGACTACAGTATCGACGGCGGCGGAGGTCTGACCGGCTGTTCCCCGAATACCTGCTTCACATGCAGTCCGAAGACGAAGCAATGCATTGCAGTCCGTAGCGGCAGCAAGCCGTCTGTAAAGGGGCCAAGTCTCGTCAACAGCGTGCTCGGCAATTCTGCAAGGCCAACCGGATCGGCAAAGCCCGTAGGATCGATCAGGCCAGCAGCCGGCGCGCCGATCACAGCCGGCAATGCCTCGGCCGGCGACAGGCCGGGGAGCATCAAGCCGCTTACGAACACGTCGACGCCGAAAATCAATGGTGGTGTCTCGATCAAACGCGAGACGTCAGCCGCCAATGCCGGCAATCCGGATTCGGGTCGCAGGGGCCGTGACCGCTGAGGGTCGCCACGCGCATCGGAAGCTATGACATGACACCATTGTTCAAATCCGTTGCCGACATCGCGCTGCTGACCGCCTCCATCGTGTTCGGAACGATCGGCGGCGCGAGCTCGGAAACGCGCAACCATCGCGGCTCATCCGCAAGCACGGCGGCCGCAGCGCCGGGCGGCGTCGCGGGCGCAAAGGCGACCAGACCTCCACCGTCGGCCTCCTGCGGCCGCAGAAATTGCCCGAATTATGCGCCGCGTTGAGCGGCGCGAAGAGCCGTATTACTCGACCACGATTACCAAGGAGACCACAATGTCCTTATCCGCTATTGCCGTTCGTCAAGATCCCGGATCTGTCGGGCTTGATCTCGCGGCCATCAAGAACCGCCAGCAGGGCGCATGGGCCTCAGGCGACTATGCGGTCGTCGGCACCACGCTGCAGATCGTGGGAGAAGAGCTGTGCGAGGCTCTCGATCTGCGCGCCGGGCAGAAGGTGCTCGATGTCGCGGCCGGCAACGGCAACGTGTCGCTTGCCGCCGCGCGCCGCTGGTGCGATGTGCTTGCGACCGACTACGTTCCCGCTCTGCTCGATCGTGCACGCGAGCGGGCTATTGCTGAGCGGCTTGATATCAAGTTCCGAGAGGCCGACGCTGAAGCCCTGCCTTTCGCGGACGGTAGTTTCGATGTCGTCGTCTCGACGTTCGGGGTGATGTTCACGCCCGATCAAGATCGCTCCGCCGCCGAACTCGTTCGGGTCTGCAAGAGCGGCGGTAAGATTGGGATGGCGAACTGGACGCCCGAGGGTTTTATCGGCCAGCTCTTCAAAACCATCGGCAAGCACGTTCCGCCGCCGCCGGATGGAAAGTCGCCGGCACTCTGGGGCACCCGCGCGCGCATCGCCGACATGTTCGACGTGCATGCGGTCTCGATCAAGACGGCGCAGCGCAACTTCGTGTTCCGCTATCGCTCGCCGGAGCATTGGCTGGAGATCTTCAAGACCTACTACGGCCCGGTGCTGAAGGCCTTCGGCGCGTTGGAGCCTGCACGGCAGGCGGCGCTCCAGTGCGATCTGATAGCGCTCATCGGCCGGTTCAACCGCGCGGACGACAGCTCGATGGTGGTGCCCAGCGAGTATCTCGAAGTGGTGATCACAGTGCGTTGAAGCGACCGCGTCACAATCAACCCGTATCATGAAAAGGAGAAGTAAAATGCGAATTGCGAAAGAGAAGGTCGACGTCAAGATGAGCATCCCGGGTGCCGTAATCCGGCAGCAAACCGACTTCGGCGACATGAACGGGTCCGGCAAGATTAGCGCCGAGTACTTCACGCTTTCGGCGGGCGTGGATACGACCCCGCTTTTCCGGGGACTGGAAGGCAATCTCTGCCAGTGCCCGCACTGGGGATTTGTCCTGCATGGCCAACTCACCACGACGGACCGGAATGGGGCGCGGGAGACGGTCGGCGCGAACGATCTGTTCTACTGGCCGCCCGGGCACAACGTAAAAGTCGATGCCGACGCGGAGATCATCATGTTCAGCCCGCAGCACAAGCACAGCGAGGTTATCAACCACATGATCGAGAAGACGAAAGGCTAGGGCCCCACTGGGCATGCAGCGGCCGAATCCACTCAGTTTTATAGGGTTGCCGCACCGGAAATGGTTTTGATCGGTAATGTGCGAGTGTGATTCAGTCCGCCTTGGTAGGCCGACGTCTTTGATTATATTGAGCATTTCTATAATCCGAAACGCCGGCACTCGAAGATCGGATATTAAGCCCTATGCAGTTCGAGCGGCAGGCTGGATTAGCTTAAGCGGGTGTCAACGGAACCGGGGGCAGCTCAAACCTTGAGATCATCGTTTCGGTCTCCGGCGCTCTCGAAGCCCGCCGCCGGTTGGGGAACAAGCGGTGGTGCATTGTAAAAAACGACTCGCTTGGGCGTATGCGGGCGCCGTCCAATGCTCTCGTAGAGAAAGCCGCGCGAGGCCATATATTCCGGCCTGTAGATGTTGCGAAGATCGATGATGATCGGGTGTGTCATCAAATCCCTGATCCGGTCGAGATCCAAAGCCCTGAATTGCTCCCATTCAGTGACAATCACGAGTGCGTCCGCGTTCTCGGCGCACTCATAAGGGCCGTCTACGATTTCAAGATCTGGCATTTCCTTCAGCGCTTGAACCTTGCCAACGGGATCATAGGCCCGAATGTTGGCTCCGAGATCGCGCAGCGCGGTGATCAGTTGAATGGATGGCGCCTCTCGCATGTCATCTGTATTCGGCTTGAAGGTGAGGCCGAGTATGCCAACAGTCTTGCCACGGATACTCCCGCCGAATGCGGCTGAAACCTTTCGCGCCATCGCTCGCTTGCGCGCCTCATTGACGGAGAGCACAGCCTCAACAATGCGGAGAGGGACGTTATGATCCTGCGCGGTTTTGACGAGCGCGCGGGTGTCTTTTGGAAAGCATGAGCCGCCAAAGCCCGGACCGGCATGGAGGAATTTCGCGCCGATGCGATTGTCGAGGCCGATACCGCGCGCGATGTCTTGTACGTCAGCACCGACTTTTTCCGCCAAATCGGCAATTTCATTGATAAATGTGATCTTGGTCGCCAGAAATGCATTGGCGGCATATTTGATGAGTTCTGCCGTGCGCCGCGACGTGAACATGATGGGTGATTGATTGAGGCAGAGCGGCCGGTATACCTCCGTGAGCGATGCTCTGGCTCGTTCGTCGTCCGTCCCGACAACAATTCGGTCGGGATGTTTGAAATCCCGGATTGCCGCGCCTTCGCGGAGGAACTCCGGATTGGAGGCGACGGTTACGTCGGCGTTTGGGTTGGTCTCGGCAATCAGCCGTTCGACATCGTCGCCGGTGCCAACAGGAACCGTGGATTTGGTGACGACCACGGTAAATCCTTCGAGCGCAGCGGCAATCTCGCGAGTGGCTGTATGTATATAAGTCAGATCGGCATGACCATCGCCGCGACGCGACGGTGTACCTACGGCGATAAAAACAACGTCCGCTGAGCGGACTGCGCCGGCCAGGTCGGCCGTGAACCTGAGGCGGTTCTGTTGGACGTTCGCAGCAACAAGGCGATCGAGATCGGGTTCGAAAATCGGAATCTGGCCGCTCGTCAGTGCCGCAATCTTCGACTGGTCCTTGTCGACGCATGTGACGTCGTGACCGAAGTCTGCAAAGCAAGCGCCCGACACAAGTCCGACGTAACCGGTGCCGATCATGGCAATACGCATCTTCTCGACCTCATTTAACGAAGGTTGACGAACGCTTGTTTAATAGGCGGCTGGCTATCCCCGATGTGAGGCCTAGGCGATGGCGCGCACCAACCCCCGCCGCATGGAAGCTTCGTGGGTTCGCTGCAGCGGCTCCCACCAGGCACGATTTTCCAGATACCAGCTCACAGTCCGTTTTAAGCCGGTGTGAAACGTCTCTTGGGGAGTCCAGCCGAGTTCGCGCTCGAGTTTTGAGAAATCGATCGCATAACGGTGGTCGTGACCGGGTCGGTCGGCAACGTAAGCGATCTGATCGCGATGCGGTGTGCCATCAGTCCGTGGCGTCAGCTCGTCCAACGCATCGCAAATCGCGGTGACGACATCGATATTGCGATACTCCGCCGCTCCGCCGATGTTGTAGGTCTCGCCGAGACGGCCATGAACGGCAATCAGCGCCAGCGCGCGTGCGTGATCGTCGACAAAGAGCCAGTCTCTGACATTCAACCCCTGACCGTAGACTGGCAGCGGTTCTCCCGCCAGACCTTTGATGATCATCAGCGGGATCAGTTTTTCCGGAAACTGGTTGGGGCCGTAATTGTTGGAACAATTGCTGATGAGGACTGGCAGACCGTAGGTGTGGCCCCAGGCCTTGACCAAATGATCGGAAGCGGCCTTGCTCGCGGAATAGGGCGAGCGCGGATCGTACGGCGTTGTTTCGGTAAAGCTGCCGTCATCGCCCAGAGCGCCATAGACCTCATCCGTCGAGACGTGATGAAAACGGAAGAGCTTCGCTTCCTCTTCGCTCTTCGTCCGCCAGTACTTCAGTGCGGCTTCCAGCAGACTATATGTGCCCAGGATATTGGTTTTGATGAAATCGGCTGGCCCGTCGATTGACCTGTCGACATGGGTCTCGGCCGCAAGATGCATGATGATGTCTGGCGTGGATGCGGCGATCACTTCGGACATGCTGGCTGAGTCGCAGATATCTGCCTTGACGAAATGGAAGTTGTCAAATCCGCGAACGGCATCGAGCGATCTTAGGTTGCCGGCGTAGGTGAGCTTATCGACCGCAGTCACGCTCCATCCAAGATCGCGAACGAGATGCCGGACGACGGCGGACCCGATGAATCCGGCTCCTCCGGTAATCAATGCTTTTCTGTGTGGTACGGACACCATCACACTCCCGGGATTATGAGGGTCGCAAGCGGCGTTCCGTCGTAGAAGAACGGACTTCGATATTGATCGAGCGATGGCTGTCTGGCGTCCTTCTCCGAAACCACGGCCTCATCGCGGGCTAAAGGCCATGGAACTGCGATCTGCGGGTCATCCCAACGGAGGCCTGCATCATGAGTTGGCGAGTACAGCTCGGAGACCTTGTAAGACACCTCAGTTTCATCCTCGAGTGTGCAGAAGCCGTGCGCGAATCCCGCGGGCACATAAAGCTGATATCCGTTGTCCGCGGAAAGCTCAGCGGTGACGAAATTGCCGTAGGTCGGTGAGCCTTGGCGGATGTCGACGGCAACATCCACGATGCCCCCGCGGAGGACCCGCACGAGTTTTGCCTGAGCTTTCGGCGGCGTCTGGAAGTGAAGTCCGCGGATAGTCCCTTTCTGCGCGGACATCGACTGATTGTCCTGGACGAAGCGGCAAATGATACCCCGCGCAGCCAGCGTCTGCTCATTGTAGCTCTCGCTGAACCAGCCTCGAGCATCGGAGTGCCGCTTTGTCGCAATCAAGACGGGGATCGAGGCGTCGCGCAGGGCTACGGGGGTCGGAGAACGTTGGAGTATGGTCATGACAGTCGTCCTGAGCCGGCGAAGGCGGAGCGCTATGGATTCAATTTCAGCTAAATAGTCAGCGTTGCAGAAGGCATTCGGTCAGCTTGAGTTGCCTTCAAGTTCCAAGATTACGAAACGCACATTGAAAAGCTGTTTCCAGAATGTGTTTGATTGATTGGTTCTATTTGAGATGCTTCTTCACGCCATCTTCACGCTTTGCGACGGGGGGCCATCGCCTTAATGCGAAGATAACGAACGATGCCGCAATCAATGGCTGAGCAAAATTCATATCCGTCTTTCGAACTGGGATTGGTGTCCAGCTGTGGAACGATTGGCTCTCAGCAAAGATATGCATGCCGAAAGCCTTGAGAGGTTATGCGCAGCGTCGATGTCGAGCGGCGATTTCGAGGCGGCATTCATGTATGCGGACCGCCGCTGCCGTATCCAGCCGCTGCCAAAATCGCATCACTTCGCCCTGCGGGCCGAGGCGCTTGTTCGCCTCGGCGATCGCTATGGTGCGATCGCCGACATATTGGACGCTCTTGCTCTATCGCCCGAAGACCTCCAAGCCAATCGGCGCCTGCTGGCGTGGGGAAACGATCAGCAGAAACGCATCGCCGCTGAAGTACTGGTGAGATCGGATGACGATGCTGCGCTGCTGACCCAAGCGCTTGCCGTGCTTCGGGATGCTGGCCGCGATGCCGTAGGCGCACTGCGCGCCTTCGATGACACACTCAGTGGCTGGGCTGTGTGGGACGGAGCCGTCGCGCCGGTCCTGACCGTGAGAGACGGGGAAGCGCACGAATCCCGGGCGTTGATCAGCGATGGAAGCCATCCTCTTGCGGGTGGCGTTTTCCAGCATGCCGCGGCTTTCAATGGTCCCAGGCGGGCGTCTGCGACAGGTCACAAAGTTAGTCTGGACCTGAACGGGCATTGCTTTCTGACCGAGCAGTGTCCTGCGAATGCTGTGCACGATCCACGGCCAGGTGACCTGAAGCCCGGGTCGTCGCCGCAAAGTACAGCGGTCACCGTCATCGTCCCGGTCTATCGCGACCTCGCAGCCACGCGCGATTGCCTTGTGAGCCTTGCTTTCAACATCGGCGGAAAGGGGAAACGCCGCGCCATCGTTGTCAACGACGCGACGCCTGAGCCTGAGCTGGCGCGATTCCTTGAGCAGTTTTGCGGCGAAGCAGGTTTCATGCTTCTGACCAACGCCAGAAACCTCGGGTTCGTCGGCTCCGTCAATCGTGCGCTCGCTCTCGCCGAGAACGACGATGTGGTGCTGCTGAATGCCGACACGATCGTGCCGCCGGGCTTCGTTGACCGTATGGTCGATATTGCAGCTTCCGATCCTGCGATAGGAACAATAACTCCGCTGTCCAACAACGGTGAGTTCACGAGCTTTCCGCGCCCGTTCGAATGCAACCCGTTTCCTTCGCACGAGCAAATCTTGCAAATCGACCGGCTTGCCGCCAGCATCAATCGAGATCGCATTGTCGATCTGCCGAACGGAATTGGCTTCTGCATGTTCGTCGCGCGCCGGTGTCTCGACGCGATCGGGAATCTCTCTGACGCATACCAGCGCGGTTATCTCGAAGACGTGGACCTCTGCTTGCGGGCCCGGGAGCACGGATTTCGTAATGTCTGCGCTCCGTCGATATTTGTCGGTCACCATGGGTCCAAATCATTCGGTGCTGAAAAACGATCGCTGGTGATGCGCAACGTCGCCATCGTCGAGGCGAAGTTTCCCGACTACCGGCTGGAATGCGCGTTGTTCATGGCTGCGGACCCGCTGCGAACCGCACGCGAGTCGATCGCAAAGCAGATATCGCCGGGCGATGTCGATTGCCTGCACCTGTGCGGCGAAGGCATGCTCAAGGATGTGGCTCTGGAGCGAGCGCGCAAGTTGCATTCCGAGGGCAAAATTTCCCTTGTTATGAGCGTAGGTTTGCGGGGCGGCAAGACAATAGCCAGCATATGGAGGCCCGATCACGAGTCTCGGCCGTCGCTCGCGTTCGATATTGATAGAGCGTTCGACAGCGCCGATCTTCGCAAGTATCTTTTTTCGAGCTCATTTCGCCGGACTGAAATTATCGAACCCGGTGCAATACCCTCAAAGCTGATGGAGCTGATCGGGGAATTCCGTCGTCCGCTGGAGATAGTCGCGGCGGACGCAGGCGTGCTCTGCCCGCGCGGGACATGTTTCAAACCGGACGGACAATTTTGCACGTCACTCAACACCGAAAAGATCTGTGTCGAATGCGCACCGCGTTGCAAGACGGCGTTGCCGGCAGGAGCTTCGCCGGACGATTGGCGCAAGCACTGGAAGGCGATAATTGCAAGCGGGGTGGATCTGCCGTGCGATGATGCAAAGGCATTCGGCCGAGCGCTGCTCTCGCCAGACAAGCTCGCAACGATGCTGGCCCCGCGAAACATGAGAGCAGCAATTCCATCACTCAGAGGCGGGCGGATCGGACTTGTGGTCCATGGGCGCTCTGCGGAGGAATTCGAGCTCACACGCGAGTTTCTCCGAACTGCCGTCCGGACGAGTCCAACGCAGGATTTCGTCGTGCTGGGGGTGACCGCCGACGACATTGCCCTGATGGCGATCGGCAACGCGTTTGTATCCGGGTCTCTCAAGATTGCGGACTATGCTGCAACGCTACAGCGCTATGCCATCAAGCGGATTTTCCTGCCATTGCGCCGCCCTCTGTTTGGCCACCCGGTCGGTCTTGCAATTCGTGAATTGGAATTGCCGATGGCCTACTTCGATTGGTCTTTGGGGCATCGCAAGCCGCGCGAAGTCGATCTTGCGATCGACCCCCGCACTTCCATCGCGGATGTCATCTCCATCGTTGGCCGTTGGGGAGGATTCTAAGGAAATGACGAAGCACCTCTTGCCGTCAGGCGCGAACCCCGGTGTGCCGTTCCATGCGCGCTCGTCTGAGCCCGGCAAACAAACGAAGGTCCGAGCCAGCGAACTCACCGCAACCGCAAACTCAGGTCGCGCCATCCCGGCGAACCTGCGCACCCGGTTCGGCAAAGCCGAGACACATGCTTTTGCCGGCTACGTTGTCGATCCGGCGGAGCTGACGAAACGGTTTGTTGTCCAGCTCCTGGTGGACGGCACCCCCATGCAAATCGCTATTGCGGATCAGTTTGATGCTTCGCTTGCGCGTGAAGGCATCGGCGATGGTTGCTACGGCTTCGTGTTTGCGATGCCGGCTGACTCACTCGCGGACGCAACCGTCGTCGAAGCTCGATTGGCCAATAGCGATATGCAGGTTGGCGGTTCAATCGACGTGAGGCGGGAGGCAATTCAAACTCACGCGCCGCCGGGTCTTCGCGGCGTCCGATGGATCGGTGGCTTGCGATTTTGCGGGTGGCTCGAAGCCTCGGGTCCGGACCTTCCGAAGGTCGTTGCCATGATCGACGGACAGCACGTCTCCGAAACGTATGCGCGGACGTGGCATCAGGTCGGCGGCAGAGGCGAGATTATCAAGGCCGTGCCGGCGTTCGATCTGCATTTGCCGACGCGATTCGCGGACGGGCGCGTGCGTTCGGTACAGATCATCGACGAGGCAGGTCAAGACCTTCCGGGCAGTCCGCTCACGTTCGTGGCGTTTGAGGACGGTCTGGAACGCACGCTTGCGACGCTTGGCCAGATCGATAGCGAACGTTTGCGAGGCGAATTGTTCGACCGGCTGATTCCAGCGTCGCTGCCGATCTCGCGCTATGCTGAATGGGCCGAGCGTTTTCCAGCTCCTGATGTGCAACAGTATCCCGACCAAGCCTCTGTTTCTGTGATTTTCGTCGGAGCGGGCGATGAAGCTCGTTCCGTCGATAGCCTTCGGGAACAATCCTGTTCGAACTGGATTGCAGCGGTATTGTCCCAGGATGCAGATGCCACGGCGTTCGACTGCTCGCAGCTCGACGAGTTCTTCGTCCAGGATGGATCGGCCAGCGATGTCTTTGTCTTCGCGCCGTGCGGCACGAAACTTGAGAGGCGAGCGGTAGACGCGCTGGCGGCAGCCTTTGCTGCCAATCCCGACGCCACTGTCGTTTATGCCGACTACTCGATCTTGGGAAATTCAGGAGAGTCCTGGCCGGTTTTCCTCCCGGCCTTCGACTATGAGCGCATGCTTGAACAAGGGTGTGGTGCTTGTCTGTTTGCGACGCGGCGACAGCACCTCGACCGTGCCCTGGCCGCCCGGCCGGACAACCTTTTCCGTCTGTTTCAGGAACTTGCCGGAGAGTCAGCCGAGCAACGAAACAGAGTTGTCCACTTGCCGGGTTGTCTTGGCTCGCTGCCGACATTCGAGGGCGTGGCTGGTTCACGTGCGCTGGCTTCTGCAACGGCCGTGCATCTCGGAAAAAAGGGCATCAAGGCGGATGTATCCTTGCGGCCGAACACATTGTTCCCGGCGGTTCGCGTGCAGCGCCGGCCTGACCAGCAAAGTGTTTCGATTATCATCCCCACGCGAAATCAGGCCGATTTGCTCCGGCGTTGCATCGACACAATTGCGCCCGCTGCGACACGTCTAGGCGCTCAAATCCTCGTCGTCGACAATGACTCGTCGGATGCGGAGACGCTTGACTATCTGGCTGCGATAGCCGAGGCGGGCGCCACGGTAATGCGCGCGCCGGGCGTTTTCAACTTCTCGCGGCTGAACAATCTGGCAGCACGGGTGGCTAGCGGTGATCTTCTGTGCCTGCTCAACAACGATATTGAGGCGCTGGACGATCTATGGCTCGGCGAGATGATGGCGCGCATGGCGGAGTCCGACGTCGGCGCGGTGGGAGCGACGCTCCTGTGGCCGAGCGGTGTTATTCAGCATGCCGGGGTGGTGCTGGGGCCTAATCTCGGCGCTTCTCACGCATTTACCGATCGAATGCATGGCGATGCCGGCTACGGTGGAATGCTCTCGGTTGCTCGCGAATGCAGTGCCGTGACCGCCGCATGTTTGCTGACACGGAAAACGGATTATTTTGCTGTCGGTGGATTGGACGAGATTTCCTTCCCGGTGAATTTTAACGACGTCGACTACTGCCTGAAACTCAGGGCATTGGGCCGGCGCGTGGTCATGACACCAGACGCGCGTTTGCTACATATCGAATCGGCGAGCCGCGGCACTGATGAGCGGCCCGATCGGTCAGGGCGCCTGCATCGCGAACTGAGGATGCTTCGGGCGCGGTGGCTCGAAACGATCGTCAACGATCCGTATTACAGTCCACTGCTGTCGCTGGATTCGATTCCGTTCTCGGCGTTGGCCTGGCCACCTCGTGATCGAGAGCCTCGTATCAATAGAGCGCCACGCGCGGTGGAAATTCCGTTAGGTATGTGAAGCGCCAGCGTGACGCGGCCGCAGCACGAACAGCGTTTGGCCGTCCGTTGCAGCGCCTGGATATTCAGCAACGATGCTGTAGCAAAGTAACATCTGATCCCTGAAGTAATCGTGATTATAGCAGACCACGTGAAGCGGCCCTTGAATATCGACGGCCATCCCGGTTGGGTTGATCGCAACCTCTTCGGTTTGATCGGATACAAACGCGGTCAGGAAGATAAAGGCGTCGGAATGGGCGTGGCGCAGGAACAGATCGAGCACCTCTCTCGCGTCGGTCTCGACGAGGTGACTGAGGACCGAGTAGCAATAGACGATATCGAATAGTTGCTTGAGTGTATTGGCCCAGGCGTGGTTGCTGAGACCGCCGCTGGGATTGTAGCGTTCGTTCCGGACGTCGCTTTGCTCGAAGTTGAATCGCGTATTTGCCACGGTGATATTCTGGCGATCCCAGGCGATGACATCGCTCTTGACGTCCAATCCCAGATAGAAGGCTGGCTCTTCACGACGGCGAAGGCCGAAATAGAGTCGCCCCGATCCGCAACCGAAGTCGAGAATCGATCTTCCAGCGAGCGAGGTATGTCGCGTGATGACCTCGATGTCACGACGCGCAAAATCGCAGAATGCGCGGTCGTTGCGAAAAATCGGTCCGGCTGCCCGCAATCTGGTGCTTGGCAGCGCCACGCCGTCGCGGTGATAGAGAAAGCGATTGAACGGAAGCCACCTCAGGCACCGGGCCCGCAATGCGGGCCAGAAGCTCATGTCGTTCCGAGGCATGACGCTGATCGCGTTCGACTTTGCCATTTTAGTTCGCGCCTGGAGCATTGATCAGCAGCCTCAACGGACTTGCCGGTGGATCGCATGCACGGGGCGCATCTGCCGTACAAGCTCTCCGCGTATCGTTGTTCGCCGGCTGCGCGGACCAGACAAAGGTTGCTTGCTGCCCGACGCGAAGCAATTGCGGTTTCATCGTCGGAATTGAAGGTTTTATGAAGGTCGCCGCCGGGTCGGGCGATGGTTTCTCGACGCAGGCCGGCGCGAGTGTTTTGGGATCGAGGATTTGCTGTGTCGTGGCCAAGCCGGGAAATCGGAACGTGAGTCGAGGCCGATCGGGAGCTCTGAAATCAACCTCGGAGAGTGCGACTGTCTCGGGCAGCGAGCCCAATCCCCTGACAGGAATCCCACGATCCGACACAGCGACGGGAACGATCTGCCATCGCCCTTGATCGCTGACGGCAAGTTCGACCGTGTTGTGGCCCTGCTCATTCTGACGGGTAAATACAATGACGGGTCTTCCCTGTGGATTGATCGAGACTTTCGCGTTGTTCAGGAGGCCCGCGTTCGGGCCGGTATGCAGCACCGTCTCGGCGCTTTCGGGGCTGAGTGGATCGGCGAGGCGGCGACCCCGGGAGTCGAACCAGGTTACGAAATCCCTGGTCTTTGCGTAGGAGAGTCTGACGTTTGTGGCAGCATCAGCCG
>JAKFUP010000170.1 GCA_021732625.1 Hyphomicrobiales bacterium | reverse complement strand
AGCCGTCCTTGCGCAATGCCCTGTTCGGTCAATCCAAGAGTATAAATCTGCCATGCCACGTAAACGTGGAAGACACCCCATACCGTGTAGAGAATGGCGCTGAGACGCGCGAAAATGATGTTCATGCTGCGACCTTAGTGTCTGGATGTGTTCAGACAATTCAATCAAGTGTGAGCGTTCCGGTTCCCTCGTTAACCGTATCGATGCACCGATCCGCGATGCAGCGGTGGACGCACATCCATCCGTGGTACATTAAAACCGGCGGGGCGGGGGCCTGCGGCGGGAGTTTGCGTGCGGGCGTTGATCAACATTGCGTCGGCTGTGGCATGCGCGGCGATCCTTGCGGGTTGCGCGTCGGTCTACAATCTGCCCGGCAATGCTCCTCTTGGCGCGGCACTCGCCGACAACAATGTCGGCCGCGAAGTTTCAGCCTACGATGACGATGTGCTGCTGGCGCTGGCGTTCTCCGGCGGCGGCACCCGTGCAGCGGCGTTCTCCTTCGGTGTGCTCAACGAGCTTGAGCGGACGCGCGCCGGTTCCAGCCAGACCAAATCGCTGCTCGACCGGGTCGACTTCGTCTCGGGCGTGTCCGGCGGGGCGGTGACCGCGGCATACTTTGGCTTGAAGAAGCGCGACGCACTCACCGATTTCCGCGAACGCTTCCTGCTGCGCAATGCCGAGGAGGCGCTGAACACGCAAATCTCGCTTGGCAATATCGGCCGCGCGCTCGGCGGCGGCGTCAACAACAGCCAGTTCCGCGACTGGCTCGATCGCAACCTGTTCGACGGGGCGCGGTTCGATTCGTTCGGTGATGAACGGCGGCCGCGAGTCTGGATCAACGCATCCGATATCTACAACCGCACGCCGTTCGTATTCGGCAAGACGGCGTTCGACGCGTTGTGCAGCGACATCCGCAGCTATCGCATCTCGGAGGCGGTGGCAGCGTCGGCCGCGGTGCCGCTGGCGTTCGCGCCGATCGTGCTGGAAACCTATCCCGGCGGATGCCAGACGCAGTTGCCGGCCTGGATCGAACGGGCGCGGCGCGATCCCAACGCGCAGCCGCTGCTGAAATCGTTTGCCGACGCCAATGCGCGCTATCACGACGGCTCGATGAAATACGTCAAGCTGCTCGATGGCGGTCTGGTCGATAACTACGGCCTGTCGGGATTCAGCATCGGGATGCTGGCGGCGCAGCGCCCGTTCGAGCCGATGACCGAGCGCCAAGCCGTCAAGGTGCGGCGGATGATGTTCGTCATCGTCGATGCCGGTCGCGGCATTTCCGGCGATTTCGCGCAGCGGGTCGAGGGGCCAAGCGGCGTCGAACTGGTGTCGGCGGCAGCGGATACCGCGATCGATGCCAGCGTGCGGTCCAGCTACGCGGCTTTCTCCACGCTGGTGAATGACTGGACGTCGCGGGTGAAGCGCTGGCGCTGCGGCCTGTCGGCGGCGGAGCGTTCGCGGCTTGGGGCCGGGCCGGGATGGCGCTGCGGCGATGTAAGTGTTTTCATTGATCGCGTCAGCTTCGAGCGGCTGGGTCCGGCGCGGGCGGGAATTCTCAATGCGATCCCGACGCGGTTTTCGCTGCCGGCGGAGCAGATCGACCTTCTGATTGAAGGCGGTGCAGATGCCTTGCGCGGGAGCGGGCCTTATCAGGCGTTCCGCCGAAGGCTTTGATCGGGGGTTGCGGTCAGCGGCCGGCCACCACCATCAGCTTGGCGATATAGGTCTGCTGCAGGCTGGTTTTGTTTTGACGATCGTAGGCTTCGAGCGCGGATGCCGCCATGTCCACCGAGCGGTAGTTCGTGTGCATGATGGTCGCGAGCTTGAGCAGTGCAGGCCCCGGCAGCTTGTCAAACGTCATGAAATCGCGGACGTAGATCGCGTCGCCCCACAGGAATTGGCTCAGCATCGCATTGACGTCGTTGTTGGCGAGCAGCGGTTTGAACGCGCGCCCGGCCGTCTTTAGCTGATGCAGAACGAAACCCTTCGATCTCAGATAGACGTCGATGTCGCCGAACAGCGGCTGGTCCTTGTACATCGATACAAACTCGACTTCGGTATGCAGCACGAGCGCGGTTTCGAGAATGTTCACCGCGCCCTCGAACACCATCAGTTCGGCGCCCTGGACGTCGACCTTGAGCAGATCGGTGCCCTCCATCTGCGGAATGTCGTCGAGGCGCTTGGTCTCGACCGGGTAGCTCTTCTGAACGCGGGTCAGCTCTTCGAGGTTGTTGAATTTCGCGAGGAGGGGCGTGTTCGGTTCGAACAGCGACGACGTCGCCGGGTAGTTGCACTCGTGAAAAGTCCGGCTTGATCCGTCGCCGATGAAATAGGGGAGAAAGTGTTGCCCGGGTTTGGCGGTGGCCTGCAGCTTTTTCAGCTCAGCCTCGATCGGCTCGAATCCGTAAAGGTCGCATGGCAGCGCTGCCGTCAGCGCGGCGTAGGGCTCGGTGCCTTCGCCGAAGCTCATCGCGCCGACATCGACGATCTTGATGCGTGGAAAGGGCGGCAGGATCGAGGCGATCGGAAACAGCGGTGGCAGGTCGTTCTGGATCATGTAAGTCCTTGCGCCATCCGCGATTGCGGCTGTGAACCTGCTTCTGTTATACGGTCCGCCCGTCATTTTGCAGCAGTCGCGCGGCTAATCAAGAGTCTGTCATGAATGCACCGGCCAAATCATCGAAGCTGATCAAGGGCGCGACCGGCGACTGGGAAATGGTCATCGGGCTCGAAGTCCATGCCCAGGTGACGTCGAACGCGAAGCTGTTCTCCGGCGCATCGACGCAATTCGGCGGCGCGCCGAATGCGCATGTCTCGCTGGTGGACGCGGCGATGCCGGGCATGCTGCCGGTGATCAACGAGGAATGCGTCCGCCAGGCGGTCCGCACCGGGCTTGGACTCAAGGCGCAGATCAACCTGAAGTCGACGTTCGACCGGAAGAACTACTTCTATCCGGATTTGCCGCAGGGCTATCAGATCAGCCAGTTCAAATCGCCGGTGGTCGGCGAGGGCGTGGTTGCGGTCGATCTGGACGGCGGCGAGAGCATCAACGTCGGCATCGAGCGGCTGCATCTGGAGCAGGACGCCGGCAAGTCGCTGCACGACCAGCATCCGACCATGTCCTATGTGGACCTGAACCGCTCCGGCGTGGCGCTGATGGAGATCGTGTCCAAGCCCGACATCCGCTCGTCGGAACAGGCGCGGGCCTATGTCACCAAGCTACGCAGCATCCTGCGCTATCTCGGCACCTGCGACGGCGACATGGAGAAGGGCAGCCTGCGCGCCGACGTCAACGTCTCGGTGCGCAAGCCCGGCGCGCCGCTCGGCACCCGCTGCGAGATCAAGAACGTCAATTCGATCCGCTTCATCGGCCAGGCCATCGAATACGAAGCACGCCGTCAGATCGCTGTCATTGAAGACGGCGGCGCGATCGAGCAGGAGACCCGGCTGTTCGATCCGAACAAGGGCGAAACCCGCTCGATGCGCTCCAAGGAAGAGGCGCACGACTACCGCTATTTCCCGGATCCGGACCTGCTGCCGCTGGAATTCACCCAAGCCTATGTGGACGAGCTGAAATCGGCGCTGCCGGAACTACCTGACGAGAAGAAGGCGCGGTTTATCTCCGAGTTGAGCCTCACGCCCTACGACGCCAGCGTTCTGGTCAACGAACAGGAGAGCGCTGACTTCTACGAAGCCGTACTGGGAGCGCTGGCCGACCGGCGGCGCGACGGCAAGCTCGCTGCCAACTGGGTGATCAACGAATTTTTTGGCCGCCTCAACAAGGAGAGCCGGGACATTGCTGCGTCCCCGGTCTCGGCTGCGCAGCTCGGCGCCATCGTCGATCTGATCGGGACTGGCACGATCTCCGGAAAGATCGCCAAGGACCTGTTCGAGATCGTCTGGATGGAAGGCGGCGACCCGCGCGCGCTGGTGGAAGCCCGCGGGATGAAGCAGGTCACTGACCTCGGCGCGATCGAGCAGGCGGTCGACGAGATCGTCGCCGCCAATCCGGACAAGGTCGCGCAGGCGCGCGAGAAGCCGGCGCTGATCGGCTGGTTCGTCGGTCAGGTGATGAAGTCGTCCGGAGGCAAAGCGAACCCGCAAGCCGTCAACGACCTGCTCAAGAGCAAACTCGGTCTCTAAAATCGCCGCGCACATTGAGCGCGGCGGCCTCGTCGCGCGTCATTCGCGCACGCATCGTGCTCGTCACACCGCTCACCTGCGAACAATTCGCGCCGCGAATCGGGTTTGGCGATTCGCGTCAAAAGCCGGTTTTGACCAGCGCCGATGATGCGAAGCTTCGGGTAGACCGAAAATTTTTTCGTTGCCAAAATTCGCGACTCAGAGTCCGCGCAACGGTCGCCGCGAGCGATTTACCGACTCGCACGCACGACATGGGCGCCCATCGCAGCCGAGATACGAGTGATAGTTAGCGCTGGTATATATGATCTACTTGCAAACTTGACAAACCAAGTCGCAGATTTTTCGCAGGCTTTTCGAACGCGCTTCGATGCATGCATCGATGTTGTTGCGATACACGTGAAACGGATGCACGACGGAGGGCGTCAACACTTCCTTAAGCGAGACACTGTTTTTTTCGTTGTGTTGGTGTAATCGAAATGGAGTGCATCTCGATTCCCGAGTGCACGTTAGCGATTAAGCCATCTCACTTAATTTAGGAGGGCAACATGGCCAAGAAAGCGAAGAAAGCGAAGAAGGCGAAGTCGGCAGTGAAGAAGACTGCCAAGAAGACCAAGAAGGCTGCCAAGAAGAAGAAGTAACTTCTGCCTTTAACGAATTGCCGGCAACGTGAAGCCGGCAGCGTCACACGAGCCATCAGTGCAGGTTGCTTGCAGGTTTCCTGAAAGCAACATCGAACGGTGGTTCAGGTCGACGAGAGGGTGTCGGCGAGACATCAGATCAGGCGGCTGGATCGTCCCTTTCCCCAAAGCTTGCTTTCCCAAGCTCGCTTTGGATGAAGACCGGTCCGGCAGAAGAGCGAAAATGCTCTTCGGTCGTGGCAGATTATTTTGATCCGCAGTTTCCCGGACATTTGCTCCGGTGAAATCCTGATCCTGACGTGTTCACCGACGCCCTCGTTCTCTTACGAGGCCGTCGGCCCCGACCTTTCTTTTCCAATTCCGGGTTTAATCCGTGCCGCCGCCGCGTGAGGCGGCTTTTTCGTATCTGGCGTCAGGTCATGGCCGGCCGGTTTTTGTCCGGGGCAGGGTATGCGGTTTCGCCAATGGTTACCGGCGTGCCAAGCGCGAGGGTAAACCGCGCTTTAGGCTTTCAAAAAACCCCCTGCGGCGCAGCGCTTTCTTATTTCGTTCATCACGTCAGGCCGCTCGGCGTTCAGATTCGATTCATTGCGATATTTAGACTGCTCTTAAAATTTGAACGGTCATGATCACTGCAACAGAACGGCTGGGGCATGACCCCGCAAAGAGCCGGCTGTTGGGGGCTTATTCGACAGGGTGACTGACAGAGTGGCGGGAGCGGCACTCGGTTCAAAACAAAAAGACGATGGAGAGCAGGGATGTTGATGGGGACAATTGATATCGCGACAGCGATGCCGGTGGAGGCCAGTGTTCCGTTTCCGAAGTTCGCGGATCATCGCGGCAATCTCTCGCACGAACTTCGGAAACAAAGGAACACTGGCAAGGATTTGATTTCCAATGCCGCTGATCGATCTGAAGTTCCTGATGCCGGCCTTGCATCGATGCTGCAGGAACTTCAGATCGGCGGCATTGGTGCCAACCCGGACGTGCTGTTCGATCTCGGGATCCTGTATTCGAGCGGCCGGACCGGCTGCGTCGATCTGATCGCCGCGCACAAGTGGTTCAACCTCGCTGCCCTCAAGGGCCGGGTCGATGCGATCGCGTTGCGCCGCGAAATCTCCGAGCAGATGAACAGCGACGAAATCGCGCTCGCCCAGCGCGAAGCCCGCGCCTGGATCACCACACACTGAATGCTTGCGGAGCGACAGGTCCGGACGGAGGTCCGGCGTGGTCCGCCTCCGCATCGTATTCTGAAATCAGAGCGGATCGACAGTGAAGGCTTCCGGGTCTTCGCCACGTTGCGCCCGGGCGTGCATCGCGACGTAGGCCGCCTCGATCTGCCGGGTGAAGCGCTCGGTGTCGAACAGCGGCGCTGTGCTCCGGTTCGCCGCAATCCTGCTCCTGAGAGCGGCGAGGCGTTGCGGATCGCGCGCGAGGTCGAGCGCCAGCGTCTGATAGCTTTCCAGCGTATCCACAATGAGTTCAGGCATTCCCAGCGCCGTTAAAGCGCTGGCCGCGACGCGCCCGGCAAATGTGCCGCCAATGCAGGTGAGCACCGGTACACCGGCCCACAATGCGTCGCAGGACGTCGCATGGGCGTTGTATCCCGGCGTATCCAGAAACAGATCGGCCAACTTTAGCCGCGCCAGATGATCTTCCTCTCGCTCGGCGCGCTGCGCGAAGATCAGCCGGCCGGGATCGACGCCGTGACCCTCGGCTTCCCTTTGAAGATTCGCACGGGCGGCGGCGTTCATCCGCGACAGCCACAGCACGCTGTTGTCGACCTGCCGCAGCAGGTTCATCCAGCGCTCGAACACCGCCGATGTAATCTTGTAGGTGTTGTTAAACGAGCAGAACACGAACGCGCCATCCGGCAAGGCTTGGTCGGCGCGCGAGGGGACATTGGATGCGATCGCGCGGGTGCTGTCGTTCGGCAGATAGCAACCGGGTAGCCTCACCACCTTTTCCGTAAAACACAGCTCGATCTCCGGCGGTATGACGACGCTATCGGCAACGATGTAGTCCATGAAGTCCGCGCCGGTGGTGCCGGCGAAACCCAGCCAGTTGACCTGTACCGGTGCGGGCTTCGACGCCAGCAGCGCGGTGCGCCCGCCTTGCGTCAGTCCGGTGAGGTCGACGACGATATCGCAGCCGAGTTGCTCGATCTGCCGCGCGATGTCGTTGTCCGACTGCATGCGGACATCGTGAAACTGGTCGAAGGCGGCGGCGATCCGGCGGCGCATGTCGGAGCCACTCTCGGGGCCAGTCGAAAGTGCGATGGTCTCGAAGCGGCTGCGGTCGTGACGCTCGAATACGCCGGCTGCGAGTTGCGACACCGGATGATCGTGAAAATCGCCGCAGAGATAGGCGAGGCGGATACGCCCGTTGTCCGATCCATTGTGCGCCGGCGACACCTTCCTGGCGGGACTGGCTGACGAATAGTTCAGGCCCGCGTAAGTCTTCGCACAGGTCAGTTGCTCGGCTGCGGTGGTGTCGCAGGCCAGCGCGATGAACGGTGACGCCGCGGGAAGACCGGCGGCGATATCCGCCACGCAGTCGCGCCGCATCGATTCGAACGGCGGCCAATTGCAAACCTGTGCGTGCGCATAAGCAATGAAACCCTTGATGAAGTTCTGATCCGCGCGCCCGGCAAAGGATCGCTCGTAAGCCGCGGCCGCCTGCTCGAATTCGCTAGTTTCGAGAAATAACGATCCTTTGGCAAACCACGTTTCCGGTAAAGTGCCATCGAGCGCCAGAGCGCGGTCGAAACAGGCGTGCGCGGCGTCTACCTGCCGCAAATCCGTAAAGAGCGATCCTCTGCCGACCCATGCTTCGGCCAGTCCCGGCCTGATGCGGATCACATCGTCATAGGCCGTGATCGCGTCATCGACCCGGCGCAGACGCGACAGCGCGCTGGCGATTCCGTACCAGGCCTCAGCAAGGTCGTGCCGCAATGCGACCGCTTGCCGATAGGCAGCAATGGCATCGTCGTAGCAAAGCAGACCGACCAATGTGTTGCCGCGTCCGAGCCATGCATCGGCTGACGCGGGCTTGATCGCCAAAGCCCGGTCGAAGGCCGTGGCTGCCTCATCGAAGCGGCGCAGCTCGTTCAGCACGGTGCCGCGGCCGGCCCAGAATTCGGCAAGGGCAGGGTTGAGACGTAGCGCGTCGTCGAAAACCTTGAGCGCGTCGGCCGGACGTTTCATTGCATAAAGGATGCCGCCCCGGTTGTGCAGGACGTTCGCGTTGCGCGGGTCAAGCCGCACCGCCTTGGCGCTGGCCTCGAGTGCTTCGTCGAACCGTTTCAGATTCATCAGGACGTGCGCACAGCCGATCCAGCTCTCGGTGTGGTTCGGCCGCGCCTTGAGCGCTGCCTGATAAGCGGAGAGAGCGTTGTTGAAGGCGCTCACCGCGATCTCTGGATTGCCGGAGTGCGACAGCGCGGTGCCGCACCCGACCCATGCCTCGGCAAGATCCGGCCGCAGCTTCGCGGCCTGCTCGAAGGCCGAAATCGCTTCGCGGTGCTTTGCGCTGGCGGCGAGCACGTTGCCCTTGCCGACCCATGCCTCGGCGAGATCGGGCCTTAGGGTTATCGCGCGGTCGTAGGCTGCAGCGGCATTGGACATGCGGCCTTCGGCGAACAGGGCGTTGCCCCGGTTGGCGTGCGCCTCGGCGTAACCGGGCGCGAGCGCGATGGCCTGATCGAAATCCTGGATCGCTTCGCTGTGCCGTCCAAGCTCTTTCAATATCGTGCCGCGGCTGTTCCAGGCCTCCGGATTGGCCTGTTTGATCGCTATGGATTTACTGAACGCCTCGAGCGCGTCCTGCGGTTTGCCAAGTTGCTTCAGCGTCAGACCGTAGTTGTAGAACGTCACATCGGAGGAGGGGTCGGCGCTGATCGCCTTGCGCAACACAGGCTCTGCGTCCTCGAAGCGTCCAGACCGCAACAGCAGAATGCTGTAGAGATTGAGCGCACCGGGATGGCGCTGATTGTTGCGAAGAAACTTCTTGAAGCCCTGTTCGGCATCGGCGAGCCGGCCCTCGTTGAGTGCCTGAAAGGCTTGTGCGAACACGCGGGCATCGGGCGATTGCAAGAGCGGTTTTCCGTCGGTCGTGATCGGACCGTTGGCTCGGTCGGTGAGCGCGGTGGCTAATCTGGCGGAGACAAGTTGGCGGAGACGGAGGGATTCGAACCCTCGATACCCTTTTCAAGGTATGCTCATTTAGCAAACGAGTGCCTTCAGCCGCTCGGCCACGTCTCCGTTACCGTCGATATGCCCGACGCGGTGGATGGCTGCAAGCCTCAGATGTCTCTAGGTTACCAGCGGTTGGTCGATTATCCCTGCCGTTGCTGGCAACGCCTGGAAACTGCCGCAATCCGGGCCCCGGCTTCACTTCTGACGGCATCGACCAGGGCGCCAATACTGCTAACGGCGCGGTCCGATTGGACAGACCCCGTTTGCTGGTCTGGCTTTCCCGGCCGAAATTCATTTCGTCTCCTTCGATCAGACGTCCGCCGGTCGCACCGGTATCGTGACGCCATCGGCTTCGCTCGCGAAGCTGCGGTCTGTTTGCAATGACAAGGATCATGACATCGTTAGCGCGAACTTCCACGTCCAGCGAAACGTCTGATCTGGATGATCGCGATCTGAAAAATCTCTTGCAGTCATTGCGGCGTTTTTTGAACGGCGACGCGTCACAAAATATTGGTAGCAAGTCGACGACGCTTACAGCCGTACCGTTCGCGCGCATTTTGCGTGGCACTTGTGCAACAGCACGGACTGATTCACTCCGCTTAGAGCTCACTCACGTGTTCGTTAGATTGCTTAAACGCGCAAGCCGGATATCGATTGGCTGCGATGAGAGGGATTCTCTGGTCGAGTCGTCCAAGTAGTTAACTCAGCCGCTCGCTTTGACGGGTGTCTGGAGACGCAGGGGCGGATTTTTTTGAGGGGAAGTACAACCCTAAGTAGAGTACAATAGTACCGACGGTACTTGCTCTTGAGAGGAACACTTGGAGGACTACATCGTGAAGGTGATCAAGGGCCTATTGCTCGGCACCGCTGCGGGTCTTGTCGCGATGACAGGCGCACAGGCGGCCGATCTTCCGGTCAAGGCTAAGCCGGTTGAATATGTGAAGATCTGCTCGCTCTACGGCGCGGGCTTCTACTACATCCCCGGCACGGATACCTGTATCAAGTTCGGCGGTTATCTGCGCGTCGACGTGACAGCAAACGGCAATGTGCAAGACAATCCGGGCTGGAATGGAAGCCTCGGCGCCAACGATCGTTTCGCGCACGATTTCGTATCGCGATCGCGTCTGGCCTTCCAGGTCGATACGCGCACCGCGTCCCAGTACGGCGTCGTCCGCACGTTCGGGTCGAGCTTCTGGCAGTTCGACACCTTCAGCTCGGCTGGCCTGAATACGGCTGCGGTGGCTGCGTCTGCCGCGACCGGCACCATCAACAATTACACCCCCGGCAACGGCTACGTCGCCGTCGATCAAGTATTCCTGCAATTCGCAGGATTCACCTTCGGCAGATCGGTTTCAGCGCGCGCTGTTCCCTGGAACGGCTTCGGCTCCAACCAGAACACCCGCACCAATCTCGGTGGACCGGAATACACGAACGGCGTGAACAACATCCAGTACACCCAACAATGGGGTAACGGCGTCACCACCTCGATCGGTGTCGACGAGCCTGTAATCTATGGCCGTACCAACCTCGGCAACGTGCTGGCCCCGTCAACGTCGTCGGCAGCGGCCGGTGCATCGAACGTCGCGTTCCTCGGCACCGTCGGCGCTGGCGGATCGATCGCCGGTTATGCCGGCCAGTCGCTTCCGGATATCGTCGGTAACTTCAAGATCGATCAGGCGTGGGGTATCTTCACCGTCGCCGGTGGCATCCATGAAGTGAAGGCAGCTTACTACAACAATGCGTCCGTAAGCAGCGTGCCCGGTTTCATCGGTGAACTCTCGGGTCACCCTGGCACCAAGATCGGCGGTTCGGTGACGGTCGGCCTGCAGTTGAAGACTGACGCGATTGGTACGGGCGACCGCTTCACGATCGATGCCACCTATGCCCGTGGTGATACCAGAACCGTTATTTCGACCACTGGTACTTCGCCGAACTTCGCGATCTTCGGTCAAGGCATTGCTGGCGTGAGCTATCAGAGCGTCGGCTTCGGCTTCACTTCCGATGGTCTGTACTCGGGCACCAACGCAGCCAACGGCTCCGGGATCGAGCTGACGACTTCTTACGGCGTGCGCGGCGGTTACCTCCACAACTGGTCGCGGGAATGGCAGTCCAATCTGTTCGGCAGCTACTCTCGGGTTGACTACAACGGCACCGCGACCGCTTTGTACTGCGCACAATACGTGCGTATCACGGGTGTGGGTTCTACTACGCTCACCTGTAACCCGGACTTCAGTGTGGCCCAGATTGGTCTCCGCACCGCTTGGACTCCGGTTACGGGTCTGACGTTCTCGGGCGAAGTGCAGTACATCAGCCTCGACCAGAACTTTACCGGTCGCACCGCCGGCAACGTCACTCCATCGACGACTGTTCTCGCAAAGCCGTCGGCGGTCTACAACTTCAGGGATCAGGATTCGATCAGCGTGAACTTCCGCGCCCAGCGCAACTTCTGATCTGCTCTGGATAAGTGCGAAGCCCCGGCAATGATTCGCCGGGGCTTCTTCGCTAACCTGGTATCGCGCCAAGTTTCGTCATTCAGGTACCGCATCTGTTTTGATTCGCATCTGTTTTGATTCATTGAATCTTGGAATCTTGGAATCTTGAGCCCTCGAATACATGCCCTGCCATGTGTTTGTTGTATGAATGCAACATAAAAAACCAAAAGAACGAGCTACGTAACATCAATCGAATAAATGCGAACATTTGCTGTACGCTTACTGAATTGAGGGGGCGACTATCATGACGAACGTGAAAACTATTCTGCTCAGCACCGCCGCGGGCCTTGTCGCAATGACAGGCGCACAGGCGGCCGATCTTCCGGTCAAAGCCAAGCCGGTTGAGTATGTAAAGATCTGTTCGCTGTATGGCGCGGGCTTCTACTACATCCCTGGCACCGATACCTGCATCAAGTTTGGCGGCTACGTCCGAACTGAATTCACTGTCCACGGCAACCAGCAGAACGGTCCGGCATGGAACGCCAACAACGGCGCCAACGATCGCTTCGCTCATGATTTCGTCAGCCGCTCGCGGTTTGCGTTCAGTGTCGATACTCGCACGGCCTCACAGTACGGCGTGGTCCGCACGTTCGGTCAGACGTTCTCGCAGTTCGATTCGTTTGGCGCCGGCGGCGGCTTGAATACGGCCGCGGTCGGTGCGGGTGCGGCGGTCGGCGGCGTCAACAACTACACGCCTGGCAATGGTTTCGTGGCGATCGAAACATTATTCATTCAGTTTGCAGGCTTCACCCTCGGCAAATCGCTTTCGGCGCGCAACCTGCCTTGGCACAGCTTCGTCGGCGGCCAAAACAGCGCGTTCCTGGTTGGCGGGCCTGACTACTTCTTCGGCGTGAACAACATTCAGTACACCTATCAGTGGGGCAACGGCGTCTCGACGTCGATCGGCGTCGATGAGCCGGTGGTGTTCAACCGCACCAACCTCGGCAACGTGCTGGCCCCGTCGACATCGTCGGCAGCGGCCGGTGCAACAAACGTCGCGTTCCTTGGCACCGTCGGTGGCGGCGGTTCGATCGGTGGTTACGCGGGCCAGTCGCTCCCCGATATCGCGGCAAACTTCAAGATCGATCAGTCTTGGGGTCTGTTCCAGCTCGCCGGTAACATTCATGAAGTCAAAGCAGCTTACTACAACAACGCGTCCGTGAGCAGCGTGCCCGGTTTCATCGGTGAACTCTCGGGTCATCCGGGTACCAAGATCGGCGGTTCGGTTTCTGCGGGCCTGCAGCTCAAGAATATTCCGACCGGCCCGGGCGACCAGATCATCGTCGATGCGACTTATGCGGTGGGTGACACCAAAGCCGTGATCGGAACGTCGGTCGCATCTCCGAACTTTGCGATTTTCGGAAAGGGCAATGGTGCGAGCTATCAGAGTGTCGGCTTCGGCTTCACGTCCGATGGTCTCTACTCGGGCACCAACGCTGCTAACGGCTCTGCGATCCAGTTGACCACCTCATACGGTGCGCGCGCCGGTTTCACTCACAACTGGACGCCACAGTGGCAGTCCAACCTGTTCGGCAGCTATGCCGCCGTACGTTACAACGCCGCGGCGACAGCTCTGTATTGCACAAACTATGCTCGCATCACTGGTATCGGGACTGGTTTCACCTGTAACCCGGACTTCAACATTGGCCAGGTCGGCTTGCGCACCGGCTGGACGCCGGTCCCCGGCATGACGTTCAGCGGCGAAGTCCTTTACTCTCGTCTTGATCAAAAGTTTTCTGGCCAGACCGGCGTGATTACGCCATCGACGACCGTCCTGGCGAAGCCGGCGGCGATCTACAATTACAGGGATCAGGATACGGTCAGCTTTAACTTCCGCGCCCAGCGCACATTCTGATCCGGTAGTTAAGTTATCGAACTTCAAAGCCTCCGGCGAGAAATCGCCGGAGGCTTCTTCTTTGTCTGGGGAGTTTTTTTGTCTGGAGGCTTCCTCGATATGGATACCGTCTCGGCTGTCGTTGCCTCTCGTCACGCAGTTGAATCCGCAGCGTCCGACTGCGGCAGGTTGCGCCTGCGGTCTTTCGCCTGCGGTCTTGCGGTCTAAGGTCTGCTCTGCCGATACACGCCCGGTGAATCGCAGAGAGATCTGCTCACCTTCGCATATTTGCGATTAGCTTTTTGTGAGCCGCGCACCGGCTACTTTCAAATCAGTTCCGTGCTGATTGAGCTAGGTTTCTTTGTGCTGAATTTCTGTCGCGCGATACACGTAAATTTTGCTCGAGAAACGTCGCGCTTGGAGTGCAAGAGTCGTGTGCAAGAGTTGTGTGCAAGAGTTGTTTTATTTCCGATCGGGGCGGGCTCTTCACGATGACGTAAAGGCAGCCGATTCCGTCGAGTCCGAAGCGGCCGATTGCGTGAATGTCTGTCCGCTGGACGGCGCTTGCACTTAATACGCTCCTCGCATCGATAATTGCGTCGCGTTCGACAAACGCCCGGTTGCCGATTGACCGTTCACGGCAATCGTCGGCCGTTGTGGAGCAACAAACTTTGGACCAGCGTTCGTTTCGCGCGCGACTTCAAAACGCACAGGACTTGTCATCTTTGATTCTGGTTCTGGCAGTTATCGAGTTATCGCTTCGGGCAATCGCCATGTATTTCGTCATGTATTTCGTCATGTATTTGTTTTTGTCAGAATCTTTTGAGTGCTGATGGCGCAGTTGGTGCGGAAGTGTTTTCGACTATTCGGGAGGGGAGCTGCAGGTTTGCGAAGGCTCAAACCGCTCCGCGATTCGGCGCATTTGCGATCGTCTGGACGGTGGATAGGTCTAATTGCAGTGCAAATCGTCGCCAAACTAAAATCATCAAACATTCTGAGAATATATATATATAACAATAACTTATGCTGCATCAACAAAAGCATCTGCGTGTTATTTATGCAACATCCGTTCAGAAACGCCTGCAACGAAGCCGTTTTGTGACAGTCAGATATTGCTTGTGAGTGAACCCTGAGCAATCGTGAACCTGCGACGGAGGGGGGCTTCCCGAAGTCGTCCCTCTAGGTGTTTTGCCTAAGTCGCTCGCGTCCAAGCGCGAGTTGGTTCGAAGCGCAAAACAGGTGGGCCTTTTTTTTGGGAGGCGATGCTGCAACAGGCAATCTATCGAAAACCTGTGATGCTAGTCTCGAAACGAACCCTTGGGGGGTAAAACATGAAATCAATGAAGGTGTTTTTATTTTCTACGGCAGCTGGGCTTGTCACGCTGACAGGCGCACAGGCGGCCGATCTTCCGGTTAAGGCCAAGCCGGTTGAGTACGTCAGAATCTGTTCGCTTTACGGTGCGGGCTTCTACTACATCCCCGGCACTGACACCTGTATCAAGTTCGGCGGCCGTCTCGTCGCTGACTTGACCGTCCACGGCGACCTTTTCAACGGTTCGTACTGGAACAGGAACGGCGGCGCCAACGATCGTTTCGCACACGACTTCAACACTCGTGCGCGTCTCACGTTTCAGGTCGATACCCGCACAGCCAGCCAGTACGGCGTAGTCCGCACCTTCGGTCAGGCTGACTTCCAGTTCTCGACCTACGTGCTCGGCACGGTCAACACGCCGACTGTCAACGGCGCGGCGGCTACCGGCGCAGTGAACAACGACACACCGGGCAACGGCTATGTCGCGGTCGCGCAGGTATTTCTGCAGTTCGCCGGCTTCACGTTCGGTAAATCGTTCTCGGCGCGCTCGGTGCCCTGGCACGGCTATGCGGCCAACAACGCCACCTTCTCGTTCATTGGCGGTCCGGACTACGTGACCGGCGTCAACAACATCCAGTACACCCAACAGTGGGGTAACGGCGTCACCACCTCGATCGGTGTCGATGAACCGGTTGTGTTCAACCGCACCAACCTCGGCAACGTGCTGGCCCCGTCAACGTCGTCGGCAGCGGCCGGTGCAACGAACGTCGCGTTCCTCGGCACCGTGGGCGGTGGCGGATCGATCGCCGGTTATGCCGGCCAGTCGCTTCCGGATATCGTCGGTAACTTCAAGATCGATCAGGCGTGGGGTATCTTTACCGTCGCCGGTGGCATCCATGAAGTCAAAGCCGCTTACTACAACAACTCGGTCGTGAGCAACGTGCCCGGTTTCCTCGGTGAACTCTCGGGTCACCCTGGCACCAAGATCGGCGGTTCGGCGACGGTCGGCCTGCAGATCAACAACGTACCGACCGGGATCGGCGACCGCTTCACGGTGGATGCAACCTACGCCGTCGGTGACACCCGATCTGTGATCGCAACGTCGTTCTCTTCGCCAAACTTCGCGATCTTCGGCAAGGGCAATGGTGCGAGCTATCAGAGCGTCGGCTTCGGCTTCACTTCCGATGGTCTGTACTCGGGCACCAACGCTGCCAACGGCGGTGCGATCCAGTTGACGACCGCTTACGGCGCACGTGCAGCGTTCATTCACAACTGGTCGCCGGAATTTCAGTCGAGCATTTTCGGCAGCTACTCCCGGGTTGACTACAACGCCACCGCGTCGGCTCTGTACTGCACCAACTATGCTCGCATCGCTGGTATCGGTACTGCGTTTACCTGCAACCCTGACTTCTCAGTCTATCAGGCCGGTTTCCGTACCGGCTGGACGCCGGTTGCTGGCCTGACCTTCTCGGGCGAAGTTCTCTATTCAAGGCTGGATCAGCGGTTCACGGGTCAGACCGGTACAGTTATACCGGCGGCGACAGGTGCACTTGCGAAGCCAGCGGGGGTCTACAACTTCGCGGACCAGGATACGTTCGGCTTTAACTTCCGAGC
>JAKFUP010000225.1:5946-16546 GCA_021732625.1 Hyphomicrobiales bacterium | reverse complement strand
GCATCGTCCCAAACGGAAACCGCCCTCTGAATTGTCGGGAGAATTCCCAGCATTCTCGGGAACTCGAGCCCGGAGACTTTTGCAGCCACCAGCAGCGAATTTGGTGAAGCATCCGCGAGCCCGGTACAGCGCCAAGTTTGATCAAAAAATCTAAAATCTCAAGCCCACCGCGACAACGCACTATTCCAATTGCATGCGAACGCCCTTGGCGCCGTTCAACAGCCGCTTGAGGTGAAAGCCCGCCAGCATGTCATCGGCATGCGAGCCCACGAGAGCGGCAAAAGCCGGCATCGCAGATGCATCACCCGATTCAAGCTTCGCGAAGGCTTCGGAATACTGGGCCATGGCGGAACCTGCGAACGACTCCGGCCGCAGTGGCTCATAAGCGCGGAGAGGTTCACTCCGGCCGCGAAGCACAAGATCTCCGACCGGACGGCCTTCGAATTGCTTTGCGCCGGCAGCTACCGTTGCACTGACGCAGATACGAGTACCAAGAAACTTGTTAGCGGCCTCGAGCCTCGCTGCAATGTTGATTGTATCGCCGTAAGCGGTGTAATCGAAAAATCGGCCCCCGCCAAAATTTCCAACCAGGGCGGGGCCAGCATGGACACCGATCCGTGTCACACCGAAGTTGACGCCCTTCGCTTTCCAGCGCTCGCGAAAGTCCTGTGCGCAGACGTCAAGATCATGGGCACAGGCGACAGCACGCGCGGCGTAATCCGGTTGATCGCCGGGCGCGTTGAAGAGAATCTGGATTGCGTCGCCGATGATCTTGGCGACGGTACCTTCGTGTGAAAACACCGTGTCAGTCATGCCGCTCAGATATTCGTTGAGTACCACACCGAGCAGTTCCGGCTCGGTGACTTCCGTTAGCGATGTAAAGCCCGCGATGTCTGTGAAGATCACCGCAACCTCGCGGCGATGTACCGCCATGCCCTCGGCTTCGCCATCGGCCGCGAGTCTGCTTGCGATCTGCGGCGAAAAATAGCGCGACAATGAGGCATGGGCACGCTCGGCCTCAGCCTGGCGGCGACGCGCGTCACGCATCATCTCGACATGACGAATAGTCTTGTCGATGGTCAGTTCGAGATCGCCAAAATCGATCGGCTTGGTCAGGAAATCAAATGCGCCGCGGTTCATCGCGGTGCGGATGTTGCTCATGTCGCCGTAGGCGGAGACGATGACGGTGGATTTCTTGTCCTCGGCCTCCTGCAGCTTTTGTAACAGTGACAGGCCGTCCATCCGCGGCATGTTGATGTCAGACACCACCATGTCCACAAGCGGATGATCCGCGATCGACTGCAACGCCTCGATGCCGTCGCGGGCGAATACGAAAGCCACTACACCGTCGCGAATTTGCTTGCGAAATTTCTGCAGTACCAACGCCTCGAGATCGGGCTCGTCATCGACGACGAGGATGGTGGCGGTCATGCCGCTTGTCCGAGGCGGTTATCGATCTCGGTGCGGAGCAGTGCGAAATCGATCGGCTTGGTCAGCAGGCCCACAGCGCCGTGCTCGATCGCCTTGCGCTTGGTATCCGCGTCGCCATAAGCGGTGATCATGATGACCGGCACTTCCGGCCGCTCCGCACGAACCTTGGGCAGCATCTCCAGGCCGCTCATGCCGGGCATGTTGATGTCGGACAGGATCAAGATCAATGATGGATCGTCGATGTTCGCAGCACGCGCCAACGCCGCTCGCCCCGACGGGGCAAACTCCATCGTGAAGCGGCCGGATTTGATATCGCGGCGGAACTGCTGACGGAACAACGCTTCGACGTCGGGCTCGTCGTCGACGACAAGAATGTAAACGCTCAATTTTTGCCTCCAGAATGCGTCTTTGCCGCCGCCATCCGAGGTAGCGTAATAATAAATTCAGTAAATGCGCCCGGCTCGGTTTCGACGTTGATGGTACCGTTATGCTGTTTCACGATGATATCGTGGCTCATGGACAGTCCGAGTCCAGTGCCCTCGCCAGCGGGCTTGGTCGTGAAGAAGGGATTGAACATCTTCTCCTTCACCTCGGGCGGAATGCCGGTTCCGTTGTCGCGTATCCGGATTTCGACGTTGTTGCCCAGGTTTCTGGTAATCGCGCTAAGCGTCGGCTCAAAACCATCCTCGCCGGCTTCTTTCCGCTTTGCCGTCGCGTAAAAGCCGTTCGTAATCAGATTCAAAAGGACCCGCGTGATTTCCTGCGGAAACAGATCGATCATACCGGCGGCGGAATCGAAGTTTCGTTGCAAGGTGACGTTGAAATTCGGCTTCTCGGCTCGGGCGCCATGATAGGCGAGGTTTAGGCTCTCCTCGACGATAGCATTGATGTCGGCGGGCCGATGATCGCCCGAGCCTTCGCGCGAATGCAGCAGCATGTTCTTGACGATAGAGTCGGCGCGCTTGCCGTGCTGTACCACCTTTTCGAGGTTACCCTTCAGCATGTGGGTGAGTTCGTCGATCTCTTCACGCGTCTTGTCGTCGAGCGCAGCGGGCTTGAGCACATCGTTCAACTCGTCGATCAAATCCGCCGAGAGCGCCGAGAAATTGTTGACGAAGTTGAGCGGGTTCTTGATCTCGTGCGCGATGCCAGCGGTGAGCTGGCCGAGCGACGCCAGCTTCTCGGTCTGCACCAGGCGGTCTTGCGCCGTGCGCAAATCCTCCAGCGAGAGCGAAAGTTCTCTGGTGCGCTCCTGCACCTCGTCGAACAGACGCGCATTCTCGATCGCAATGACGGCTTGATCGGCGAAGGTTTGCACGAGCTCGATCTGGCGCTGGCTGAACGATCCGGGGACCGAGCGGGTAAACCCGATCGTGCCCTCCACCTTGCTGCCGCGCAGCAGCGGCATCATCAACACGGCACGGTATTGTCCGGCCCGGTGATACGCATTGTTGCCGAACCGTTCATCCGCATGGATATCGTTAATCATGATATACTGGCCGCTCGCGGCGACGCGCCCTGAAACGGTTGCGGAATCCGGAGCCGGCGTGATCGGATTGTTCTGGCTGTGCTCGATCCATTCTTGGGGATAGCCACCTGAAGTCGACAGATGCAGCTGCTCGCCGCGTCTCATCCAAATGACACCTTGCTCGGCTTCGCATAGCTTCATCCCGGTCTGGACCAGCGTGTTGAGCACGAGATCGAGATCGAACACCGAACGGCTGATGACCTTCAGCACATCGGCGGTCGCGGTCTGTTGCTGCAGCGACTCGCCCAGATCCTCGGTGCGCGCCTGAACCTCGTCGAACAGACGGACATTTTGAATGGCGATCACGGCTTGATCAGCGAATGTCTTCAGTAACTGGACGTGATTTTCGGCAAATGGGCCGGGTTGGGCTTTGGTTTGGCCGATCATGCCGATCGGCATCCCGTCGTGAAGCAAGGGAACGAACAGCATGCTGCGATAACCGCGCAAACGCGCCAGCTCGCTCAGCGCCGGCTCAGCGTGAGTGTCTAGAAGGCGGAAGATTTCGCCGCGACGAACCGTTTCTCCGAACGGCATTTCGGAAAGCGATCTTGGGAAATAGGCCTGCAGCGCTGCGTCGGCGTCCGGAGTGGTCCGCGTGAATGCTGACAAATGGGCAGTGTCATCGACAATGCTGAGCACCGTGGTGGACAGCCCATTGACGAGGCGGTTCGATCGATCCGCGATGGCCTGAAATACCGGCTGCACATCGTCGGGCGAACTCGCGATGACCTTGAGAATGTCAGCCGTCGCGGTCTGCTGTTGCAGCGTTTCGCTGAGTTCGGCCGTCCGTACTTCAACCTTCCTTTCCAGGTCGGCATAAGACTCGTGCAGCCGCGCGCCCATGTCGTTGAACTGGTTGGCAAGACCTTCCAATTCATCTCCGGTCTTGATCGAGATGCGCTGGTCGAAATCGCCGCTGCCGATGCGTTCCGCGCCGGCACGCAAGGCCTGGATCGGGACGACCATGCGCCGCGCAAGGAATATGCCTGCGAATACCGCAAACCCGAGCGCGCCGAGCAGAACCAGCGCCAGCCGCTGCAAGGCTTGATAGAGCGACGCATACGCCTCTGCGACCGGAAGCTCGACGAACATAGTCCAGCCCAGCGGCGTGATCGGAGCAGACGCCGTGAGCACTTCCTGTCCCTGAATGTTCCTGGTGCCTTCCAGTGCATCGGGGCCGGAATTCGCCTGTCCGGCTTGCGCAGCCTGAACCTGTAACAGCTTGGACATGTCGGTGTTGCGCAGCACCAGACTGATATCCGGATGCGCGATCAGCCGTCCTTGCGCGCCGACGACATAGGCATGGCCGCGCTCGCCGACCTTGATCTGCGAGACCACATCCCAGATCAGCTTGAGATTGACCTCGGCAATGCTGACGCCGGCATC
Organism: Hyphomicrobiales bacterium; assembly: GCA_021732625.1. Taxonomy (GTDB): domain Bacteria; phylum Pseudomonadota; class Alphaproteobacteria; order Rhizobiales; family Xanthobacteraceae; genus SG-bin9. Next base: position 12,201 of record JAKFUP010000225.1, on the reverse strand, counting down.
CTTGCGAGTGCCGGCCAGTGCCAGCGTCATGTAGGGTTCGGACTCGCGGCGGAAATACACCGGCCCGTAGTAAACCTTGCGCGCGACGGCTTCGGTGAATTTCGAGTCCTTGGACAGATCGAGCCCGCTATCCACGACGTCCATCGCCAGCCGCGACACCCGCAGCCTTTCTTTTCCGGTAGAGTCGACCTGCGCCAGTTCGGTGATGGCCGGGACCTGCCGCAGCAACCGCAAGGCATCGAACCGGCGCTGCTCGATCGAGCCTGCTGACCACGGCAGTTGAGTGGTCCAGCCGAGCTGGCTTTCGATCTCCTTGACGAACTGGCCGATCTTGGCGGCCGCGGCCTCCGCCTGTTCGCGCTGGATCCGGATCAGCGCAACCTTGTGCTCACGATAATAGAAGAAGACCTCAAATATCCCATTGGATAGAAGGGCGACGCCGACGACGGCCACGAACAGGGCCACATACTTGGTGAACAGCCGGCTGCGGATTTTCGGCACCGACGGCTCCGAGCCGGGTACGGCATCTGCTTCTGGCGCGCCTGCCAGCATCGGATTTTTCGGTGTGTCGCGATGGAGGGAAATGCTCATCTCGCCCAAGTTAGCAAGGATGGACGGTGTTGTCTCTTGCGGCGGTGCGGCGAACTCATTCGATCACCTCGTCGGCGCGGGCCAGCAGCGCCGGCGGCACCGTCATGCCGAGAGCCTTCGCGGTCTTGAGATTCACGATCAGCTCGTACCGGGTCGGTTGCAGAACCGGTAACTCGGATGCTTTCGCACCTTTCAGAATGCGATCAACTTGCTGAGCGACACTCCGGTATATTTCGTTCTGATCGGCGGAGTAAGAGATCAACCCTCCCGCGTTGGTAAAGAACCGGCTCGGTGAAATGGTCGGCAGCTTGTATTTCAGCGCCAGATCGACCGCAGCCTTGAGCGGCAGACTTGGCTGCACAATCAGCGCATCTGCCCGCTCCTTGGCCATGGCTGCAATTGCGGCTTCGAATCCGTCCGCGCCATCGACGACGGCAGGCTGGATCGCGATCGCGAGAGTCCGTCCGCCACGTTCGATCTGTTCAATGAAGGTCTTGCTGAAGGGATCAGCGGCGTTGACCAGTACACCCACGCGCTGCGCGGACGGCATCATTTCACGGATCAGCTCCAGTATCTTGCCTCCGAGCTCCGCGATCGTACCCGATAACCCGGTAATGTTGCCGCCTGGCCTTGCAAGGCTGGCAACAAGACCTGCTCCAACCGGATCGGCCACCGATGCTACGATCGGGATCACGGTCGTCGCTTTTCTTGCCGCGAAGGCGGCCGGAGTCTGCCATGCGATCAGCAGATCAACATTGAGCCGCACGAGCTCGTCGGCCAACCCGTTCAGGAGTTCTGGCTTGCCGTCCGCGGTGCGAAATTCAAATCGAATAGTCTTGCCTTCGACGTAACCCAAAGCGCGCAGGCTGTCCTGCAACTTGGTCCAGAACGGCTCAGCATTGGCTGGGATAAGAACACCAATGGTCGGCAGCCTCGGCTGGGCGCGGACCGCAAGCGGCCACGCCGCCAAAGCGCCGCTAAGTGCCGCAATGAACTCCCGCCGCTTCATTCGATCACCTCGTCGGCGGTCGCAAGCAGCGGCGGCGGCACGGTAACGCCGAGCGCCTTGGCCGTCTTCAGGTTGATCACCAGATTGAACTTGGTCGGCTGCTCGACGGGAAGCTCCGCCGGAGATGCGCCATTGAGAATTTTCTTGAACAGCCGGGCCACGCCGCGGAATGCCTCCTCCGGATCGCGGCCATAGGCAAACAGCGCTCCTGAGCGTGCGAAGGTATTCGCAAAACTTCCAAGGGTTGGAATCCCCAGCGCCAGCGCCCGTGCAATGATGATGTCCGCTAGACCAAACAGGCTATTGTCCGTCAGGACGAAGAGCGCGCCGGGTTGTTGTTTCGACAGATCGGCAAAGGCGGCATCGAGGTCGGCGGGCGATTTCACGCGGACAGCTTCGATCGAGAAGCCTATTTTTGCGGCTTGTTCCGTCAACAGATCAAGCATCGGCTGATTCGACGCATTGGTCGGGTTTGTCATGAAGGCAATCTTGCGCGCATTGGGAAGGGTTTCACGGACGATCTCGATCAATTTGAGCGAGAGGTCCTCCGCCATCGTGGAGACGCCGGTGATGTTTCCTCCGGGTTTGGCGAGACTGCTGATCAGACCGCTTGCGACGGGCGCGTTCAGGCTCGTTCCAATGATGGGGACGGTCCGCGACAAATTCTGAAAGGCCACTGCTGCAAGATTTGTCGATACGATTGCCGCCGCCGGACGATACGCGAGCAACTCCGCGGCGAGTGCCGGAAAACGGCTGGCGTCGCTGCCCGCCCATCTGCTTTCGAACATGTAGTCCCGGCCCTTAAGAAGATCGAGCTCGCGCAGACCGCTTTCCATCAAACTCAGCTGTAATTTGCTCGATGCTGCGTCTGCGGTACCGCTGCCAAGAATCGCAATCACCGCCGGCGGCCTCTGGGCGCGCGCAGTGAACGGCCAAACAGCCGCGCCGCCGAGGCCCGCGATGAACTCGCGCCGCTTCATTCGATCACCTCGTCGGCACGAAGCAAGAGAGCGGACGGCACCTCGACTCCGATGGCCTTGGCGGTTTTGAGATTGACCGTCAGATAGAAACGGCTGGGTTGCTCGATGGGCAGGTCGGCAGCCTTGGCACCCTTCATCAGCTTACCGACGTAGGTTGCCGAACGCCGATAGAAGTCGCGGAAACTTTCGCCGTAACTCATCAGACCGCCGGCTTCCACGTATTCGCGCACACTGAACATCGACGGCAGACGGCTCGCTGTCGTCAGATCGAGAAGCCGTCGCCGATGAAGGTTAAACAGAATATCGGAAATGACCATGAACGCCTGCACGCGCTCGCGCTCGAAATGCTCAAAGGCGCCACTGAAATCTTCCGCGCTTCGCGCATCAACCGTTACGATCGTGATGTTGCTCGCCTTGGCCGATGCGTGGACGTTCTTCATCACCGAGGCGACATTCCGGCCGCTGGAGTTTCCCAGGACACCGAGGCGCGATAAATTGGGAACCATCGACGCAAGAAGTTCAATTTGCTTGGGGGCCGTGTCATCGACTGAATTAGCCAGGCCCGTGATCAGGCCGCCGGGATGCGACAGACTTTGAGCAAATCCTTGCCCTACAGGGTCAGTGGAAATGGCAAGTACGATGGGGGTTTCGGGAGACGCTCTCCGCAAGGAAGGCACGGCTTGGGGCGTGCCGGCGACGAAAATATCGATACCGAGCTTTGCGAGTTCATCTGCAATCGCGTCGTAACGGTCGGCTCTGCCCTCTGCAAACCGCCACTCGATAACGAAGTCTCGACCCTCCACCAAGCCAAGTTCGCGCATTCCCTGCGGGAAGCCGCTCACAATTGAAGTTTCCATGACTTCCGGCCGTACGATCCCGGAAACCAATCCAACACGCCAGACCTTGCGCTGTTGTGCCGATGCAGCGAATGGCCAAGCTGCAACGCCGCCAACCAAGCCGAGAAATGCGCGCCGCTTCACGTTCACTTCCCCATGCTGTCGAGACACGTACTCTAGAGGCGAACCCGGCATTCAGGAAGGGGCTTGGGGCAAAACCAAATTCTTTTGGCTTGATATGGGCACGTCGCTTTGGGGCAAAAACAGAAGGCCGTATATTTGGACTAACCTCCGATTTCTCCCAGTAGCGGACATTCTCTCAGGGCGCTGGACCGAACCGAAAGTGCCAACAACGGACCCATGCATCGCACAGCATCTTCGACCTTTGCCACCGAAGGCATCGCCATGTTGTGGTTGCAATCAGCATCGCTATCCGCGTCGACCGAAATATAACTTCGCGTCGGGGGCAAGTTCACGTCTCGCGTCTGGTGCTGGCTGTCATCTGGTCCGGTTATGCCAAATGGCTTCTCTTTGTTGGCGGCTTGAGATTTGCTGGCGTGCCGCAGATATGGCAATGTCCATGCGAATGACCGTCTCGGACATCGACGGCTTGACCGAATGCGCTATCGTCCCTCTTCCAGAATGCCGGTTTGAACCGGTACGATCCCGCCACGAATGGGGACTACATGAAGCGCCGGGAATTTCTTGGTCTTGTCAGCGGTGCAGCGGCGGTGTGGCCGATGGGTGCCCGGGCGAGGGTCTCGGGACAGCTTTACCGGATCGCTTATCTTGCCCTCACGTCAGGTGAAAAAAATAACCCTCAAATGAAAGCGTTCACGCAACGGCTGGAGGAATTAGGTTATGTCGAAGGCAAAAACATAACAATCGATTATCGCTCTGCTGAGGGCCGATCCGAACAACTGTTTACGCTGGCCGCCGAAATGGTCAGAGACAAGCCTGACGTATTTGTTGCCGGATTTGGCACTCTGACAGCACAGGCTGCAAAGACAGCAACCAAAGATATTCCGATCGTTTTTACTTCTGTCGGTGATCCGGTGGGCTCGCATCTGGTCGCGAACCTCGCCCGACCGGATGAAAATATTACCGGACTGGCGAGTCAGTCCACTGAAACTGTCACCAAGCGGCTGGAGATATTTGAGAAACTTCTCCCGAGCCAATCGATTATTGCAGTCTTGCTGAATCCGGGCGCACCCGCGCCGGTTCAAGCTCTAAAAGAGATCAGGACGGCGGCCGAGAAAGGCGGGGTGCGTCTCGAAGTCCTCGAAGTGAATGCCGTTTCGCAAGTGCCGGAAAAAATTGAAGCGGGAATCCGGGCTGGCGGTTCGGGGCTGCTCGTTACCGAAGACCCGCTGACCCTCGCCGCACGCCAGCAGATATCTGACCTTTGCGTGCAATATCGCCTTCCCGCTGTCTATGGAGATCGGGAGTTCGTGCGAGCCGGTGGCTTGATGTCGTACGGGACCGATCGTCAACAACTGTTCCGCCGCGCGGCAGAGTTCGTGGATAAGCTTTTGAAGGGCGCCAAGCCGTCGGCGATTCCCATCGAGCAGCCGACGAAATTCGAGCTGATCATTAACATGAAGGCCGCCAAATTGATCGGCCTCAAAATTCCAGATTCAATACTCGCGATCGCCGACGAAGTTATCGAGTGAGTAGCCTGATGTGTTTGCCCGTACTTAACGAATCCAAAAGCGCTGTTAGCATTGCCTTCAACAATTTGGGGTGGACATGAGGCGGCGCGATTTTATCGGTTTGCTGGGCGGTTGTACGGTTGCTTGGCCGATTGCGGCGCACGCTCAGCAAGGCCGCAACGCACGGCAAGTAGCTGTTTTATGGCCTTTCAATGAGACCGATACGGACGGTCAGGCTTCGATGGCGGCGTTCCGCGATGGGCTTCGCGCGCTTGGTTGGCCAAATATAAAGATCGAAGCTCGTTGGGGCGGGGGTAACGTCGAACGCACCAATGCTTATGCAGCGGAATTGGTGGGGCTGTCGCCAGATGTTATTTTCGCTTATTTCAACGCTCAGCTTGGTCCGCTTTCGCGACAGACCCGGACAATCCCGATCGTATTCGTGGGAGCGTCCGATCCAGTCGGCGCGCGATACGTTGAGAGCCTGTCTCGTCCCGGCGGCAACATCACGGGTTTTACACTTTACGAGCCCAGCCTTGCGGGCAAATGGCTAAGCGTTCTGAGAGAGCTTTCGCCGTCGCTTTCGCGCATCGCCCTTCTGGTCAATCCAGCAACCGCAGTCCTGCGCGGCACGTTCTACAATAAGGCACTCAGCGACGCTGCCGCATCTTTGGGTATCGAGTCCGAAATCATGAATGTGTCCAGTTCAGAGGATATCGAAACTGGAATTGCATCGCTCGCCAGACAGGGGGTAAGTGGGCTGATTGTGGCACCGGACACGTTCAGCGAAGTTAACGGCGACCTGATCGTATCGGCTGCTGCAAAGCATCGGGTACCCACCGTCTATGCGATCAGCCGTTATGCTAAGCGAGGTGGTTTGGTGTCCTATGGACCGAATGTGCCCGACGCGGTGAGGCGCGCGACCACCTATGTAGACCGCATCCTTCGCGGCGAAAACCCAGCCGACCTGCCAGTACAAGCACCCATAAAATTTGATCTTGTGATTAATTTGAACACTGCGAAGGCACTCGGAGTAACGGCCCCGGAATCGTTCCTGTTGCGCGCCGACGAGGTGATTGAGTAAGGGGCCGCTGGTTGCTGCGCGAAGTGACACGTCTGGCACTTTTGAGAAGTGTCTCGGCCGAATGGGTTGATGTCCGTCGAGGCAGACCGGACGGACCTGGGGC
>JAKFUP010000225.1:0-5846 GCA_021732625.1 Hyphomicrobiales bacterium | reverse complement strand
CGCGCCGACGAGGTGATTGAGTAAGGGGCCGCTGGTTGCTGCGCGAAGTGACACGTCTGGCACTTTTGAGAAGTGTCTCGGCCGAATGGGTTGATGTCCGTCGAGGCAGACCGGACGGACCTGGGGCGCACATGGCGTTTCGGCAGAGATTGATCCACAGCGGTCATTGGCAGCATAGCGTGTTGCGGTAGCGAAGCCGTTTCTCAGCCCCTACCCAAGTTCTGTTCAGTGTGGCTAAGATATTTCTTTCTCGGTCTTGGGGCAGATATGCAGCGACGCGAGTTCATCGGGTTACTCGGCGGTACGGCGGCAGCGTGGACGCTCGACGCGCGGGCACAGCCGGCTGAGCGGATGCGGCGCATCGCTATACTCATGGACCTACCAGAAAATGACGCTGGCCGGCAGCGTGTAGCAGCCTTCGTTCAGGGACTTGTCGATCAGGGTTGGCGCGAGGGTCGCGATGTGCTGATCGATATCCGATGGGGAGCCAATTCTCCAGAAAACAGCCGTAAGCCTGCAACTGAATTGCTCGCACTGGAGCCTGACATTATTCTGACCTCCGCCAGCGCCGCTACCGCTGCGATGCGGCAGGCATCTGCGACGACACCAATTGTGTTTGTGCTTGTCGTCGATCCCGTGGGCGCAGGCTTCGTGGACAGCCTAGCGCGCCCTGGTGGGAATCTAACGGGGTTCACCTTGTTCGAATACTCCATCGGTGGAAAATGGCTGGAGTTGCTTAAGGAGATTGCTCCGACAATCACGCGCGTTGCCGTTCTTCGTGATGTTGGTATCGCCGCCGGTTCTGGTCAGTTCGGCGCAATTCAGGCGGCGGCATCGTCATTGGGGGTTGAGCTGCGGCCGTTAGGCGTTCGCGATGCAGACGAGATCGACCGCGGCATCTCAGCATTCGGCCCCGGCCCGAATAACGGATTACTCGTAACGGCATCGCCATTGGCGAGCGTACATCGCGAGAAGATCATTGCTCTCGCGGCCCGACATCGGCTGCCGTCAATATTTGCGTATCGGCACTTCGTGGCTGCCGGCGGTCTTATCTCCTACGGGCCCGATCTGCTCAGTCCAATGCCTCGTGCTGCTAGTTATGTCAGTCGCATCCTTAAAAGAGAAAAGGCCGCCGACCTTCCCGTGCAAGCGCCAATCAAGTACGAATTGGTCGTCAACTTGAGGACCGCGCAGGCACTCGGCCTCACGGTGCCGCCCTCGTTGCTAGCCCGCGCCGACGAGGTGATTGAGTAAGGGGCCGCTGGTTGCTGCGCGAAGTGACACGTCTGGCACTTTTGAGAAGTGTCTCGGCCGAATGGGTTGATGTCCGTCGAGGCAGACCGGACGGACCTGGGGCGCACATGGCGTTTCGGCAGAGATTGATCCAACAGAGACATCGTGTGCGAAGCTGATGGGTGCAATTGCTCGCCCTATGGCCGCAAAAAGGCTACCGGTAATACAAGGGGCGAGCATCGGGGGATGGCATGAGGCGGAGAGAGTTTCTTGCAGGCGGGCTGTCGGTCGCCGCCGGCATATCGCGCGCCGCGGCGCAGCCAGCCAGCGCCTGGCAGCGACTTGCAATTTTCAGTTTGTCCGAACCAGCGGCGCTGATGCAGGAGAAAAGTGAGAACCGCTATTATCGCGCGCTGTTCGCGGAATTGCGACGCCTCGGGCATGTCGAGGGCCAAAACCTCACCGTCGAGCGTTATGGCAAGGAGAAGAATATATCAGGGCCTGCTGCTCTCGTAGCTGAAGTCGTGCGCAGTCAACCAGACGTCGTTTATGTCGTGGGCTTCGGGGCCCTGCTCTTCAAGCGCGAGACTTCGACGATCCCCATCGTCGCTTTGACCGGGGACCCGATAGCACAGGGCTTGATCCAGAGTCTCACGCGGCCGGGCGGCAATATCACCGGAGTCAGCGTCGATACAGGCCCGTCGATTCACGGAAAGCGTATCGCACTGCTCAAGGAGATATTTCCAGCACTATCAAAACTGGCTTATCTCACCCTGCGTCCGCAGTGGGAGGCCATCCAGGGCGCCGCAGTGCGGGCGGCTTCCGCAGCAACCGGCATCCCGGTCATAAGTTTGTTGCTTGATCTACCAACGACCGACGAAGCTTATCGGGCCGCAATCGCGAGGGCCTCACAGGAAGGCGCTAACGCGATTATGGTAGGCGATAGCCCAGATGCTTTGGGCCGCCGGGGTTTGATTGTAGATTTGATCGAGCAAACTCGTCTGCCTGCAATGCACCCATTTCGCGAACTGGTCGAAGTCGGCGGACTGATGGCGTACGCTTTTGATCTTGTAGAACTTAACAAGCGGGTAGCGAACAACATCGACGCCATCCTGCGCGGTGCTAATCCCGGCGAGATTCCCTATTATCAGGCTGCAAAATTCGAAATGTCCGTCAACCTGAAAACTGCGAAGTCTCTTGGGCTCACGGTGCCACAAACAATATTGGCCAGCGCCGACGAGGTGATTGAATAGCCAGCGTGAAAGAACGGGCTGATAAATCTCCTTACCCGGGGCTAGCCACTAACCCTCGGGAGCCTCGGCCATGCGCAAGCCCTCATAGCAGCGCTCGCGCCCTGCCAGGTAAATCGCATCGTCGGTTGCTGTGCCAGCTTTGAAACGACGGATTGTGAAGCTCGGATCGAGCGCAAGTCCTGCTCGCACCGCTGCCCGCGCTTCATCCAACTCACCGAGAAGCGCCAGTTCCGCAGCGAGGTGGAAATGTGCGGCAGAGAAATTCCGGTTAGCCTCAAGTCCGCGGCGTATCCAGGCAACCGCTTCGGTGCCAGCATCGAGCTGCGCCTTGGCAAGGCCGGCCCACACCATCCATACGTAGGCAATGGTGTCGCGTGGAGAAAGCCGCAATGCCTCGGTGATGTGGTATTCGGTTTCTCCGCCACGACCCAGCAGATACTTGGCGTAGCCAATGAAACCATGAGCACTCGCCGAATTGCGGTCTAGTACCAATGCCTGCTCGCATTCTGCAATGCCTCGAGCCGGGCGTTTCGTTAACATGAGAACCAGACCCAGAAACAAGTGAGCCAGAGGATTGTTCGGTGTGAGGGACAACACTTTGATCAAGGTGGATTCGGCTGTCGCAAATCGCTCCTGCCTGTCGTCGGTCATATCCGCAGCCCCAACCGATGCGTCGACCATCGCCAAACCGAGCATTGCCTCAATATTTCCCGGATCGAGCGCCAAAGCGCGTTGGAAGAAAGTCTGTGCTTGTCTCATCCATTCAGGAGTAAGCCCCTTGTTGAACCAAGCCCTGCCCTGAAAAAATAAATCCATCGAATCGGGAGTCGGCCAACGCTCTGCTCGCCGCGCTTCGGCCGCGATGAGCTGTGCATCCAGCGTATTTGCGAGCCTCGATACGATTTCGTCCTGCATGTCGAACAAATCGGCTACTGGCTTGTCGAAACGCTCGGCCCAAATGTGACTGCCGGTTTCAGCGTCAATCAACTGCACATTCACTCTCAAGCGGTTTCCGCCACGCTGCACCGAGCCCTCGAGCACGTAACAGACGTTCAGTTCCTTCCCGACCTGCTTTACGTCAAGAGCCTTACCCTTGAAGGTGAACGCTGTGTTGCGGGCGATGACGAAAGCTCCGCTGATGCGTGATAAATCCGTGGTCAGGCTCTCGGTTACACCATCGACGAAGTAGTCTTGCTCGGGATCGCCTCCGATATTCGCGAATGGCAGCACTACGATAGACAGACGTGGCGCTGAGCTTCTTGGCACCATGCCGCCCGCTGGCGTATTCGAACGATATCCATCCCGAACGAAAGCGTAGGCCCGCACTGGACGCGCGATGTTTTTGAGGCTCTGCTCGCCTAAATCAGCGAACTCCACTGCGACCTTGCCGCGAACGTGGTCGTAGGTCGAAGATGAAATGCAGATGCCGCCGGGTTCGGCGATCCCTTCGAGCCGTGCAGCAATGTTGACGCCATCGCCGAGAATATCGTCACCCTCGATCAGGATGTCACCGAGGTTGATCCCGATTCGCAGCAGCATACGCCGCTCTTCTGGAACGCCTTCGTTCCGCTCCGCCATGACGGCTTGGATGTCTACTGCGCATTCGACCGCGTCGACCACCGAAGGAAACTCAAGTAGCAAGCCGTCGCCCGTAGTTTTGACGATACGACCGCCATGCGCTGTGATTATCAAGTCGGTAACGGCACGGTGTTCACGCAGCGTGCGCGCGGTGCCGACTTCGTCGAGGCCCATGAGCCTCGAATAGCCTGCCACATCAGCGGCCAAAATCGCCGACAACCTGCGCCCAACGCGGCTCGGTAGCTCTGTCACGCAATTCCCCCGCCGACGATTTACGATAAAACTGGCGGCCTCGCCAGCCTGCTCAGGCGGAAAGCCAATGCCGAACGAATGCCGCCTTCTCACACTCGGCGGACGTCTGGACCCCGGGCGGCTTTTCTTTTCTCGCCGCTGGCCGGATGTCCGCCTTTTGGCCCTTTTGAGAAGTCTCGACCGAATGGGCTGATGTCCGGGCACATAGCGTTTCGGTAGAGATGGCGTTTCGGTAGAGATGGCGTTTCGGCAGAGATTGACCCGAAGGCGGCATTCGACGCTTGGATACCATGGTCAGAGCGTCTACGCTTTTGTCGAGCAGAGCGGGGTATCGACCGATGCGGCGACGAGAGTTTATGGTGGCGATCGGTGGCGTCGCAGCCTGGCCGTTTGCTGCGCGCGCTCAACAAAAATTGGTTGTCATCGGCTTTCTTGGGGCAGGGTCTGCCGCAAAAAGCGCATCGATGGTCGGTGCAATAAAGCAGGGTTTGCGTGAAAACGGGTTGGTAGAGGGCAAGGAATATATCTTCGAGCAGCGTTGGGCAAATGGGGAGTACGAGCGGTTTCCTGCATTTGCCCGCGATCTCGTCGAACAGAAGGCCGGTGTCATTATTGTCACCACCATCGCAGCCGCTCGCGCGGCGCAACGCGAGACATCGGTTATCCCTATCGTTATGGGGATGATCAATGATCCGGTCGGTAGCGGTCTCGTCACAAGCCTTGCCAGACCCGGCGGCAACACAACCGGAATGGCTTCGTTGAATGAGGACATCACGCCGAAAATGGTGGAGTCCTTGAAAGTCATACTTCCAAAAGCCGCCGAAGTTGTCGTCCTGTTCAACCCGTCGAACCCGTCAAACCCCACCATGCTGGAGAACTTGCGCAGGAGCATCGGCAACATGGGGATTGCCGTTCGAACGGTAGAGGTTGACACTGCGGCTAGTCTGAACAGTTTATTTGGTTCGACCGTCACGAAAAAACCTGACGCGCTATTGGTCATTCCTGATAATGCGATAGCGGCGATGGCCGATGCGATTGCTGCCTTTGGCCTTCAACATCGGATTCCAGTTATCTCGACCATCGATGAACTGACCCGCGCTGGCGGGCTGATTAGTTATGGACCCAATCGAACGGAGATTTATCGGCGCTCGGCTTTCTTTGTGAAGAAAGTTCTGGAGGGGATAAAGCCTGCCGATCTGCCGGTAGAGCAACCGACACGCCTCATTCTTACAGTTAATCTGAAGACGGCGAGAGCGCTCGGAATATCAATTCACGATACCATTCTTGCCACGGCCGACGAGGTGATCGAATAATGCTGTGATGTGCGCGGTACATGACTCAGCCTGTGGCACTTTCGGACTTCAGGCAACGTCTGGTTCGATTCCGCAAAGCGCCGGATATCGGACATCGATCAAGCCGCGCTCACGAATCTCGATTTAAGAGTCCACGGTCCAGTCTCCATTGCCGGTGGTCCGCAACCCGCGCGAGAAAGCTGCACTTGTCATTGGTCACTGTGGCGGATTCGACTGC
>JAKFUP010000016.1 GCA_021732625.1 Hyphomicrobiales bacterium | reverse complement strand
GCGCCGCCACCACCTCCGGCTGCAGCGCCTCCGCTTGCGCCGAGGGCTGCTCCGCCGCCGCCGCCTCCCGCAGCACCGCCGCAGAGGACAGCGCCACCGGCCCCTTCAACAGCACCGGCTCCCGGAGCACCTCCGGCATCGAGCCCGCCTCCTGCTGCGCGAACCGCTCCGCCGCCTTCGGCTGCGCCGTCAACGGCGCCTGCTCCATCGGCACCGCCGCCACCGGCAGCGATTGCGCCTCCTCCAGCCGCTGCACCTCCTCCAGCCGCTGCACCTCCGGCTGCTGCACCTCCTCCAGCCGCTGCACCTCCTCCAGCCGCTGCACCTCCGGCTGCTGCACCTCCACCTCCGGCTGGTGCACCTCCGACCGCTGCGCCGCAATCCGCGCCGGGCGGGTCTCGTCCGCCGGGAGCTGCGGGATTCCAACAACGCAGCGGCCCGCCGCCGGGTCTTCCAGCGGGTACGCCCACATCGCCTCGGGCACCGGCCGTGGCCACACCCTTGCCGCCGCCGCCGCGCGCCAATCCGAGTCCGCTGCCGGCGATCGCCGCTGGTGTCGTGGCCGGTGCAGCGACGGCTCTGACGATCGAGGCCATTCGGTCGCAACGGCAACAGACCGTGGAGGGCGGGCGCACCGTCTTCCGTGAACCGGGTCGCGTCATCATCCAGGACCCGAACGGGCAATCCTTCGTGCGTCACAGTGACGTCGATCGCTTCCGCTACGGCGCGCGCGATGTGCGTGTCCAACAACAGGGCGCCGAGACGCGCACCATCGTGATCCGTCCCGACGGCACGCAGATCATCACCGTCACCGACCGTGACGGTTCGCTGCTACGGCGCGTCCGCCGTGACGAACGTGGCCGCGAGATCATCATCATCGATAATGCTCCGCGTGGCCCACGCGGCATTGGCGGATTCTTTGTCGCGTTGCCGCCGCCGATCCTGCGCATCCCGCAGGACCGCTACATCGTCGAGGCCGACCGCGCCCCGCCGGAACTGATCTACGAAACATTGATTGCGCCTCCGGTCGAACGCATCGAGCGCCGCTACACGCTCGATGAAATCCGCTACTCGCCGTCGGTACGTCAGCGCATGCCTTCGATCGATCTCGACACCATCAATTTCGAAACGGGTTCGTCGGATATTTCGCAGGATCAGGCCGGCAAGCTGCAAGCAATCGCCGACGGCCTCAACCGCGCGATCGAACGCAATCCGCGCGCAGTGTTCCTGATCGAAGGTCACACCGACGCAGTCGGCTCCGATGTCGACAATCTGTCGCTGTCGGACCGCCGTGCGGAATCCGCTGCCACGCTGCTGACGCAGCAGTTCAATGTGCCGGCGGAAAATCTCACGGCGCAGGGCTACGGCGAACAGTACCTCAAGGTGCCAACGGATGGACCGGAGCGCACCAACCGGCGCGTCACCATCCGCAACATCACGCCGCTCTTGAATGGCGGACAGGCCTCATTGCCTCCGCCGCCTCCGGGCACTGCCCCACCGCGCAGGTAATCGCGAGCGTCGTTCAACACAAAATGGCCGGGAGCAATCCCGGCTATTTTCTTTTGTACTTTGCATCAGTTGGTTGAAGCCAAGACCCGCTCGCCCAAGCGCCGACTCAGTCCTCAAACGCTCCGTAAAATAGTCTCTTCACCGTCGGGATCGTGCGGCCACGCTCGATGCCGGTCTGCTCCAAAAAAATGTAGACCGTGCCTTCCTTCGGATCGATGCCGAGATAAGTTCCGCTGCCGCTGTCCCACTTCAATTCGCCGATCGAACCTGCACGCGGCGGTTTCAGAACTCCGAACCCGGTGCGCACGCCGAAGCCAAGCCCGTAGCCAAACCCATCACCCGGATAATAATTATCGTCGTGCTCAACGCCCGATCCCGGCCCGACCTTGTCGGTTGTCATCAGCGCAAACGCCTCCCGGCCGAGATAGCGTTTCCCGTCAAGCTCGCCGCCGTCGAGGACCATCTGACCGAAACGTGCAAGATCATTGATCGTGGAGAGCAGACCGCCGCCACCGGATTCCCAGCGGGTCCGCGCGCGTCGCGCCTTTTCTGATTTGCCCATCACCGTATCGTGCGGCATCGGCTCCGCCATCCGCGCCCATTGCGCCGGTTTTTCCAGTACGAACCGGGTATCCGGCATTGCGAGCGGAATGAACAACCGCTCGCGCATGAACTGATACAGCGTCTGCCCCGAAATCACTTCGATCACGCGGCCGAGGACGTCGGTTGAATAGCCATAGCGCCACGTCGAACCAGGCTGGCAGGACAGTGGCAGCTTCGCGATACGCTCCGCCAAAGCCGCGTTGTCGGGGTTATCGGCGAAAATATCGCTCTTGTCGTAAGCCTGCCGGATCAGATCTCCGCCGGTGTTGTTGTAGGTAATACCCGAGGTGTGGCGCATCAGATCTTCGATGGTGATCGGACGGACCGGCGGCGCCAGTTTCATCACTGGCTCGCCAGCGGCCGTTTTTGAGTCAATGCCGACTTTCACATCTGCAAAAGCTGGAATGTATTTCGACAACGGATCGGAAAGCGCGAGCTTGCCCTCGTCGATCAGCATCATCGCCGCAAAGCTGGTGACGAGTTTGGAGAGCGAATAAACCGCAAAGATTGTGTCGGGCGACATCGGCACTTTGGTAGCAACGTCCTGCACACCAAAGGTTTTCAGATAGACCGGCTTGCCATGACGCTGAATCAGCACAACCGCGCCGGGAATTTTTCGATCGGCGACCTGGCCGCTGAGATATTCGGAGATGCGCTCAAGTTTTTCGAGAGAGAGCGGCCGTTCACCCTGTTGCGGTTGAGCGTTGCTGGAAGTCGCGGCGATGACGAGGAGCGAAGCTGCGATGGCCGACGCTTTGACCACTCCTCGACAGATCATCGCAAACCGGCTCCCTTACTAGAGTCTTGTTCTCTTGTCAGGCATGATCCGGTCCGAAAACCGGTTTCCCTTTTTCGAGATCATGCCTCTTAAAGCCCCAGCTTCTTCTTGCGCTGACCCAGCGTGCGCAGCCGCAGCGCGTTGAGCTTGATGAAGCCCGCAGCGTCACGGTGATCGTAGGCCACCGCGCCTTCCTCGAAGGTGACGAGGTCCTGGTCATAGAGCGAATATTTGCTCTCGCGGCCGATGGTGATGACGTTGCCCTTGTAGAGCTTCAACCGCACGCGTCCGGTGACGAACTGCTGGCTTTGGTCGATCGCGGCTTGCAGCATCTCCCGCTCCGGCGCGAACCAGAAGCCGTTGTAGACCAGCTCGGCATATTTCGGCATCAGCTCGTCCTTGAGATGAGCCGCGCCGCGATCGAGCGTGATCGATTCAATCGCGCGATGTGCAGCAAGCAAGATGGTACCGCCCGGCGTCTCGTACATGCCGCGCGACTTCATGCCCACAAATCTGTTCTCGACCAGATCGAGCCGGCCGATGCCGTTGTCGCGGCCAAGCGTGTTGAGCTTCGCGAGCAAAGCGGCCGGCGACATCGCCACACCATCGATAGCTGTGGCATCGCCGCGCTCGAAATCGATGCTGATGACGGTCGGCGTGTCCGGCGCCTTTTCCGGATCGATGGTGCGCGAATAAACGTAATCCGGCACTTCAATCGCAGGGTCTTCCAGCACCTTGCCCTCCGATGAGGCGTGCAGGAGATTGGCATCGACCGAGAACGGCGCTTCGCCTCGCTTGTCCTTGGCGATTGGAATTTGATGTTGCTCGGCGAACGCGATCAACTGCTCGCGCGACCGCAAATCCCATTCGCGCCACGGCGCGATGATGGTGATGTCCGGCTTCAGCGCATAATAGCCAAGCTCGAAGCGGACTTGATCGTTGCCCTTGCCGGTCGCGCCATGGGAGACCGCATCGGCGCCGACTTTTTCCGCAATCTCGATCTGCTTTTTGGCGATCAAAGGCCGCGCAATCGACGTCCCGAGCAGATACTGTCCTTCATAGACCGCATTGGCCCGGAACATCGGGAATACGTAGTCACGGACGAACTCTTCGCGCAAATCCTCGATGAAAATATTCTCGGGCTTGATGCCGAGCAGCAGCGCTTTCTTGCGCGCGGGCTCAAGCTCCTCGCCCTGGCCGAGATCGGCAGTAAACGTCACCACCTCGCAGCCATAAGTGATCTGCAACCACTTCAGGATGATCGACGTATCGAGGCCGCCGGAATAGGCGAGCACGGCTTTCTTGACCTTGGTCTGGTTCATGAAATTCTCTTGGGAAATGTCCGGATTTTGGCCGGACTATAGGGAGAACCGTCCGCCACGCAAGCCGCGCAGATGCAGGATCCCGAAGACAGCACCTATGGCACACAAGGCCCGAGCAGCGCAGCGCCACCACGATTGCCTGCGAGTTTGTAGACTTGCAATGTTCGCGACGAGCGGCGGCCAGACGGCGCCGTGACCGGAGGCAGCATTTCGACTGTGGTGAAATGGCTCACGAGCCGCGACGGCAACCGGCAGCCGGTGACATACAGCAGCGGCTCGGGCGATCCCAGCGTCAACGGGCGGTCGATATCGAACTGATGGTTGAAGACCGGACTGGTGCGCCAGGACAGAACGGGAAGGCCGGACCTTCGGGTATAGTAGATCAGCGAGGCCGCGATATCGCGCTGATCGGCGATAATCGCCTTTGCGCCATTGGCCAGCGCCGCGCTTTCGACACCCTCGCTCAGCGCCCGCCAGCCGATGGTGCGCGCATACACGTCCGGCTTGGTCAGAAACTCGAGGCTGATCCTGTTCGCGAACGCATCCGCGATCGGCAGCGCGATCTGTACAAAGAGACCGATCGCCACAGTGGCCCGCAGCCAGCGCGACGCATCCTGACGCACCAGTATAGCGACAGCAACAACGGTCATCGGAATCGCCGCGGGCGCTGCCCAGTTGGCGTTGGCGTGATTGATGATTGCGTTGAAGGCGACGATCGCCAGCGGCGGGACCGCAAACGCCATCATGATGCGGTCAGCGGATTGAAGGCGATCCCTGAACGGACGGAAGAAAGCCATCAGGAACACGGCAAAGATAACCGGGCCGCACACCGCAAACTGCGCCGCAAGGAAATTCACGGCATTGAGCGGGTTGAAGCCAATGCTGCGGCCGCCGGTGATATTGTCCTGGGTATGCCGGATCGTGGCGAAGTCATGAGTCGCGACCCAGATCAAATTCGGCAACAGCACCAGACCTGCTATCGCCATGGCGATCCACCATAATCGGTGGCGCAGCAATTCCCGCGCGCGCGGATCGATCCAGGCGGCCAGCGCCGCACCAAACACGAAATACGCCATGGCGTATTTCGCCAGCATGCCGAAGCCCAGTGCGATGCCGAGCACCGCGGCCCAGCGCCAGGTCCTCTCGTCAAGCAACCGCACGTACGCGAGCAATGCGACGGCAAAGCAAAGCAGCAGAGGGACATCGGTTGAAATGATGCGGGTGGAAAAAATGACGCCGGCGCCAAGCGCGATACTCAACCCGGTCCAGAACGCTATACGTGCGTCATAGAGCCTGAGCGCGATCGCATATCCAACGAGAGACGTCGCAAGATAAAACATGGGTGACGCCGCACGAATGCAGGCTTCCCCGTTGCCACAGACCTTTGCTGTTGCCGCAATGATCCACGCCAGCAACGGCGGCTTTGAAAAGTATCCGAACGCTGGATCTTGCGCCCACGCCCAGTATTGCGCCTCGTCGTAAAAGAAATCGACCGCGGAGAATTTCAAACCGATGATGCGAAACACGGTCAGCGCAGCGAGCATGGCGACGAGCCACCAGAACGTGCGCGGCAGACTCGCATTCGCAAGACCCGGATTCGGAAGACTCGGATTCGGAAGACTTGGTTTCGGAAGACTTGGATCGTGAGACAATGCAAGATCGGTGGCTAATCGCGTTTGCAGATTACTCATCCATACGCGGCTCGCGATCAGTCTGTCGCCAAGCCAGCGGTCGATATTCTCATCGGAAAACCGTGTCGCACCCCAGCGGAACAACAGGCCATGGGTTAGCCAGACCACCAGAAACGCAACGATACCGGCAACGATGACATCGCTCAGATAATGACCGCCGAACGTCATACGCAAAAATCCGGTCGCAGCGCCGAACGCGGTCGCAGCGGCGTAGGCGATGGGACGGATCGTGGCCGGCGCCAGCGATGCCGGCGCGTAGGTCCAGAACGCGGTCGCAGCTTCGCCCGAGAAGAACGAGCAGTTGCGCGGACACGCCCCGCTCGAATCCCACCACGGCTTGAACTCCCAGCGCCCGTTGAAGTCGGCAGTTGCGACAGGGCGCGGGCGACCCCAGTTCTGCTTGAAAATCGCGTTGGTGAGAACTCCCGCCGACATCGCAATGGTGAACAGGATAAACACCATCTTGCGGCCGGAAATCAGCAACGGCTTTTGCGGCCAGATCAGCTTCACGACGAATGCAATGATCGCGGGTGCGGCGAACAGCCACGCGATGACCATCGCGGTATTGCGCAGAAATTCCAGTGTCGCGACCCGCGACGCTGGAAATGTCTTTGTCACCGGATCGTAGAATAATCGCGCTGCGACCAGATCGAGCTGCGGAAACAGCGCGTAGATCAGAGCGAATAATGCGGCCGCGCCGAGCGCAATGAGTAGTCCGGTCCGGTTCATGACGAGGGTCTAGCCGACGCCGCGAAGCAAGAAAAGCCATTCCGGGTTAGGGACCGGCACTGGCCGTGGTAGACTGCGAAACGCCAAACCTTGACAAGAAACCCGTCGGGAAACCGCATGACCAAGCCCGTTCTCGACTTCTGGTATGATTTCGCCTCGACCTACTCGTTCTTGAGCGCGATGCGGATTGCACCGCTGGCCGAGACCGAAGGTGTTGCCGTGCGCTGGCGGCCGTTTCTGCTCGGCCCGATCTTCCAGAGCCAGAACTTGACCACGTCGCCGTTCGTTACATTTCCACTGAAAGGCCGGCACATGTGGCGCGACATGGAACGCCTGACTGCCGAAATGGGGATCGGCTTTCGGCGACCTTCGGCATTTCCGCAGAACAGCCTGCTCGCGGCGCGTGTGGCAATGGCGGGGATGGACAAGGGCTGGGGCGAGGATTTCACCCGCGCCATTTATCTCGCGGAATTTTGCGACGGTAAAACCATTTCAGAGCAAGGCATAATCGCGGAAGTGCTCGGCACATTGAAGCTGCCTGTAGAGGCAACGCTGGCACATGCGCTGTCCGACGACAACAAATCGAAACTGCGAGTACAGACCGAACAAGCGCAAAAGCTCGAACTGTTTGGCGCGCCGAGTTTCACGACCGCTGATGGCGAAATCTTCTGGGGCAACGACCGGCTCGAACAGGCACTCCGCTGGGCGAAGCGCAGCTAGGTGCGCGCCGGCGGTTTGGCGCGAGATCGCCACGCGCCGGCATTGCGCCCCGCGATCAGCCAATAGATCAGGCCGGAGAGAACGCCAGCGCCGGTCATGATCTCGAGATGGCGGCGATTGAGCGCACCAAACTGCATCGTACCGGGATCGAAATCGACCAGCCCGAGATAACAGACAGCCCCAACGACAGCACCGGCCGCTGCGTAAAACAAAACCGACCGGATCGAGAATCCCTCGGTGACCAGAACCGCGATCAACGCCGGCAGCAATGCGAAGCCACTGACAAAGACGAACCCGAACGCCAGCGCCAACGCGAGTGTGTCCTGTTCCGAGCCGAGCCGCACATCGCTCATTTCCGGGAACAGCACTGCAGCGACGATCACCGCACCCGCGACCGCACATGCGGCGCAGAACGCGAAAAAGATAACGATGATGCGTCCGAGGATGGCCATGCTATTTTCTACGCGAAACGGAAGTTGGATTTTCAATCCGTCATCGCCATGGCGCGCAGTGCCTGACGCTCGCGGGCGGAGAGCTTTTCGGTTTCCGACTTGAGCTGGCCGCAGGCGGCGAGAATGTCGCGGCCGCGCGGCGTGCGAACCGGAGACGAATAACCGGCGTTAAAAATATACTCGGAGAATTTCTCGATCTGATCCCAGTCCGAGCACTCGTACTTTGTGCCGGGCCACGGATTGAACGGAATAAGATTGATCTTGGCCGGAATGCCCTTGAGCATTTTCACCAGCAACTTGGCGTCGTCCATCGAATCGTTGACGTGTTTGAGCATCACATACTCGAAGGTGATACGCCGCGAGTTCGATACGCCGGGATAGTTGCGGCAAGCATCGAGCAGTTGTTCGATCGGATACTTGCGGTTGAGCGGCACCAGTTCGTTGCGCAGATCATCGCGTACCGCATGCAGCGAGATCGCGAGCATCACGCCGATTTCGTCACCGGCCCGCGCGATATTCGGCACCACACCCGACGTGGACAGCGTGATCCGCCGCCGCGAAATGCCGATGCCTTCATTGTCGGACACAATCAGCAGCGCATCGCGCACCGCGTCGAAATTATACAGCGGCTCGCCCATGCCCATCATCACCACGTTGGTGACGAGGCGGCTGCCGGTCGGCGTCTCGCGATCGACCCAGTCGTTCAGGCGATCGCGCGCCACCATCACCTGACCGGCGATCTCGCCAGATGTGAGATTGCGCACAAGTCGCTGGGTGCCGGTGTGGCAGAACGAACAGGTCAGCGTACAGCCGACCTGCGATGACACACACAGTGTGCCGCGATCGGTCTCGGGAATGTAGACGCACTCGACTTCGTGCGCGCGCTCGCCGGCATTGCCGCCCGGCAAACGCAACAGCCACTTGCGGGTGCCGTCATTGGATATCTGTTCGGCGACGACTTCGGGACGCGCCACAGTAAAATGCTGCTCGAGTTGCGCGCGCATGTCCTTCGAGACGTTCGACATCTCGGCGAATTCCTGCGCGCCGCGCACATACATCCAGTGCCAGAGCTGCTGCACCCGCATCTTGCGTTGCGCCGGAGCAACGCCGATCTCGCCGAGCTTGTCGGCGAGTTCACTGCGCGACAATCCGACCAGCGACGGCTTGGCCGGCGGGACGTAGCTCTCCAGCGGGGCCTTTTCCAAAGGCCCCTTCATCGCCAATTCCTGCGTTGCCGCAGTCCCAGTCATTCGCACACCAAACAGGTTAATGCCCGCCAACGGCGGGCCGATCCGCTCTCAGATAGTCGCTAATGCTACTTGCGGCAATCCTGCGCAAGACGATCAAGCGCCTGGGCAAGGCCCTTCAGCGGGAACACGTCGATAGTCTGCGTGCCCTTGGCCGAGACGCCCTTGATCGTCACGTCCGCCCCCTTGCGCATGGCATCGACCATGGCGTCTTCCTCGGCCGCATTCTTGATCCAGAGGCCGTCGCCCTGGGCGTACATCGCATACTTCGCGCTGCCGACTTCGAGCGCAGCCTCGGAGCCCGGCTTCAGCGGATAGCCAATGTTGATGGACACTTCGTTTGCGACCTTTTCGGCGGGCCGCGTCGAAACGAAAGCATAGGCCGGGTCGCGCGGACGGTTTGCCGGAATGGATTTTTGCGAGGACGGTTTCGCCAGCGCGAAACAGACCTTCTTGCCGTTTGGCATCGCGGTGTAGGCGCCCCAAGTTCCAAACTGTCCGACCAGCGTTGGCTCCGCGCTGGCTGCGGGCTTTGCAGCCTCCTGCTTTGGTGGCGCGCCCTTTTGCTTCGCTGCCGAAGCAGGAGCGGATTTTGATTTGGCGTTTTGCGCCTGCGCAGCGCTGTTGTCGTTCAGCAACGGCAAGGCACACAGCATTGCACCTGCCGTGGCAACCGCCAAAACGTACCGCGCCGAAATCATCGCCTCATTCCTCCACTCGTGCTGGCGCAAACCACCAAGACGAGAGCTTCAAAACGATTCGGTCCACTGCTCAAATGGCTTAGCGGGCGGTGGCCCGATTGTGAAGACCGCCCCCGAAACGCGCCGCCCAGCGCAACTGGAACCAGCATTGCGACGGTTTTTTGGCATCAGTTCCGCATCAGGCCCGCGACTCAGCTTCGCGGCTTGAGGCTTGCGCGATGGCGCTCCCACTGCTCCTCGCTCCAGCCCAGCAAGTCTTCAGCGCCCGATGTCCGCAAATGCGCACCGCCATCGATGGTGACCATCTCGCCGTTGATGTAACCGGCACGGTCGGAAATCAGGAAGCTGGCGAGATCGGCGAGTTCTTCGTGCCGCCCGACACGGCCGAGCGGATTGAGGTCCTCAGGCAAAATTGCAGCGCGGCCCTCTGGCCGCAAATTCTCAGACGCACCCGGAGTCGGGAACGGCCCCGGCGCGATCGCAACGAGGCGCACGCCCTTGGATCCCCATTCCACCGCAAGACTTTTCGTCATCGCCAGCACACCGGATTTCGCAATCGCCGACGGCACGGTGAATGCACGACCGGTGATTGTCGATGTCGACAGAATGCTGAGCACCACGCCTTTGCGGCCCGAAGCGATCCAGCGCTTGCCCGCGGCCATCGTGCAGTAGAGCGCGCCGTGCAGTGTGGGCGCGAGAATCGCATCGGCCGCACGCGCGGACAGATGCTCCGTCTGCGCGATGAAGGTCGCCGCCGCATTGTTGACCAGTACGTCGAGCGGCGCCCCTTCGAATGCACGATCCATCATTGCATCGACATCGCCCGCATCGCGCACATCACAGCGCAGCGCAGTCACCTTGCCGCCTGTTTCGGCCGCCAGCCTCTGCGCCGTTTCGCGCAGCACCTCCTCGCGGCGGCCACAGATCACAAGCTCCGCACCGGACATAAGAAAACGCCGGCCCATGGCAGCGCCCAACCCAGTACCGCCGCCCGTGATCAACACTCGTTTGCCGCGCAACAATTCGTTGTCGAACATCGTACTCATTCCATCTGCGGTGCTATCTGCCGGGAATTCACCGCCAGTACGCCTGAAATTTCAACTCGCAGAGTGCATGCCCCTCCTGCAAGCGCTCTAAGGCGATTGTAGGCGACACTGAAATCCGGCAAGAAGCCATTCAACAATAAAAACATGCAACAATAAAACCATGCAACAATTCAGAAAAACTCGCTCTCAGAAAAGTTTGCCCAAGGGACCCCGATGAAAGCCATTCTTTGCTCGCAGTTTTGCGGCCCCGACGATCTCGTTCTCACTGAAATAGCCGATCCAGTGGCCGGCCCCGGCGAGGCCGTCATCGCGATCAAGGCCGCGGCGCTGAATTTCTTCGACACCCTGATGATCCAGGGCAAATACCAAATCAAGCCACCGTTTCCATTCTCTCCGGCCGCCGAGGTCGCCGGCGTGATCGAGAGCATCGGCGAAGGTGTCACGACGCTGAAAGTTGGCGATCGCGTCGTTGCCTCGTGCGGTCACAATGGCGCTCGCGAGAAAATCGCGCTGCCGGAAAAATCGATCGTCAAAATTCCCAATAATCTCGATTACGATCGCGCTGCTGGCGTCATCATCACTTACGGGACGGCACTGCATGCGCTGGAAGATCGCGCGTCGCCGAAGCCAAGCGAGACGCTGGCGGTGTTCGGTGCGGCGGGCGGCACCGGTCTCGCAGCGTGCGAACTCGGCAAGCTGATGGGATTGAAAGTGATCGCGTGCGCGTCATCCGACGAGAAGCTGGAGTTCGCCAAACAACACGGCGCCGAACTGACGCTGAACTATGCCAAGGAAGATTTGAAGGAAGGGCTGAAGCGCATTACCGGCGGCAAGGGTGTCGATATCGTGTTCGACCCGGTCGGCGGCACTTACGCAGAAGCCGGCGTGCGCTCGATGGCGTGGGAGGGCCGGTTTCTCGTGATCGGATTCGCCGCCGGCGACATTCCGAAACTGCCGCTTAACCTTGCGCTTCTGAAAGGTTGCGATATCCGCGGCGTGTTCTGGGGCGCATGGGCAAGACTGAATCCTGACAAGAACCGCGCCAATCTCGAAAAGCTCGTGAAGTGGACGGCGGAAGGCAAAATCTCATCGCACGTCGATCGCACCTTCCCGCTGGCGAAGACCGCCGATGCATTGAAGGTGCTCGCGGGCCGTCAGGCGATGGGCAAGGTTATTTTGCATCCGTAAAATTAGCATCCGTAACGGATTTATTTCGCTGCAGCATCGTCCGGCGTCCCGCCGTTCTTGATGCTGTCGAGAGCCGCGCGGGCGGCTTCACGGTGATCGGGCCGGATATGGCTCGACACCATGCGAAGTGCGGTAGCCAGCACCGCCGCGTCATCGGTAAAGCCGAGTACGGGCAAGAGATCGGGCACGAAATCAAACGGCAGCACGAAGTACGCGAGCGCGCCGAGCAGCGCGGCCTGCACATGGCGCGGGGTCTGCGTATCGAAGGCGCAATAGTAGGCCGCAATCAATTCCTCGGCGAACGGCAGGCCAGCGGCGATGCGCCTGATCTTTGACCAGAAGCGCTTGCGCAAGCTCTCACGATCCTTGGCAAGCTCGGCAGCCGGTTCGAAATCGATGGCCTGTTCGCGGGTCATGCTGTCCTTGTCCGGATTCGTCGTCATCACGGAAAAGTGGGAGTTGCAGAGCTGGCCCGCAAGAGAGCCTGACGAAGGTCTGGAAGTCCCGATTACTTGCCCGCAATCTCGTTCATCGCCTTGGCGAGCTTGATATCGAGCATCGTCAATCCGCCGGCATCGTGGGTGGACAGCACCACTTCGACCGTCTTGTAGACGTTTGTCCATTCCGGATGATGATCCATCTTTTCTGCGACCAGCGCGGCGCGGGTCATAAAGCCGAAGGCCTCGTTGAAGTCCTTGAAAGTAAAAGTGCGCTGGATGGCATCGCGCCCGCCGACCTCGCTCCAGCCCGGCACGCTGCCAAGCGCGGCCTTGCGGCCTTCTCCCGTCAACCGCTCCGCCATCATACCCTCCCTCGCCAATGAACCGCACAAGCTCCGGGAACAACACACAATTCAGCCAGTTGTGCCCTGAGCGCCGGTAACCATGTCATAGACGGGCCGCGCAGGCCCGCTGCAAATTTGCTACAATGTTAACCTAGCGCAGTTCTTCTGGGGCAAATGGCTGCCCCTTAGGCGTTGATCCAACTGGCTGCTTTTGTATCCTGGTGTTCAAGCACCGGACCGATCGAAATCGTGAGCACGGACAGCATGAACGACACGCTAAAGGGATTGATGACGCGACCGACCGATGTCGGCGGCACGCCGTTCGATCCGATGGCGCCGCGCTCGCCGCGCGCCCGCAAAGTCGCGCGATTATTTATCGTCCTTGCCGGCATTCTTGCCATGACGGGTATCGCGGCGGGTGCTTTCTACTTCAGTATGAAGCCGGTGACCTTGCGCATCGCTGTCGGGCCGCCGAACAGCGACGACCAGAAAGTCATACAGGCTTTGGCGCAAGCATTTGCGAGAGAGCGTAATTATATCCGGCTGCGCGTCGTTCCTGTCGACGGCACGACCACAGCAATCTCAAGCCTTGCGTCCGGAAGCGCCGACCTTGCTGTGGTGCGGGGCGACCTCGACATTCCAAAAGAAGCGATGGCCGTCGCTACGTTGCGCAAGAACGTCGCGGCGCTATGGGTGCCGCCTCGCGCCAAGGGAGCAAAAGGCAAGCCTATCAAGAAAATCGCTGACCTCTCCGGCAAGAGGATCGGCGTGATCGGGCGCACGCAGGCTAACGTCAAGCTGCTCGGCATTATTCTCGACCAATACGGGCTCAAGCCTGACAAATACGAAGTAGTTCAGTTCTCGACCACCGGATTCTCCGACGCCATCAAAGGCCAGAATCTCGATGCTTTTTTCGCAGTCGGTCCGCTGCACAGCAGGATCACGGCTGAAGCGATTGCCGCGACGTTGCGCGACGGTGCTGCTCCGACTTTCCTCAGCGTCGATGCCGCCGATTCCATCGACCAGAAGTATGCCGCCTACGAAGCAGCGGAAATTCCAGCTGGCGCTTACGGCAACGGAAAGCCTGACGACGCTATCAAGACGCTCAGTTTCAACCATCATATCGTTGCGCGCAAATCGCTGTCCGAAATCACAGTCGCGGCGTTTACCCGGCAGCTGTTTTCGGTTCGCCAGACTGTCCTCAATGAATTCCCGCTCGCTGCAAAGCTCGAAGCGCCCGACACCGACAAGGACGCCGCGATCCCGGCGCATCCCGGCGCCGCCGCCTACGTCGATGGCGAAGAGAAAACCTTTCTTGAGCGCTACAGCGACTACATCTGGTTCAGCTTCATGGGCCTGTCGATTTTAGGTTCCGCCGGCGCATGGTTTGCTGGCTACATGCGCAAGGACGAGCGCATCAGCAATTCCTCGCGTCGCGAGCGGCTGCTGGAGATGATCGCAGTCGCGCGCAAGTCGTCATCGGGCGAAGAGCTCGACGAATTGCAGATCGAGGCTGACGATATCATGCGCGACACGTTGAACTGCTTCGAGCATGGCACCATCGAGGAAGGCACGCTGACCGCTTTCAACATCGCGCTGGAGCAGTTTCACAATGCAGTCGCCGACCGCAAACTGTTGCTGATGTCGATGCCGCCGAGCCCGGCCCGGCCAAACGTGCAGCTTCTGGCCTAGGCTCCGCTGAAAACACTGGCAAAACCCGAACGAATTCCGGCCGGAAATTAAGTCTTTTGGCCGATTAGCCGTTGTTTTTTCGTGATTTTTGATTATATTGCGTCGCAACGTATTTGAGTGCCCGGCTTTTCATGGCCGGGCACCGCGTTTTTGGACCCCTGAAACGGTCCCGCACCCCGATCGCTAGAACGGTAGCCCAATGAATTTGCGCAATATCGCCATTATCGCCCACGTCGACCACGGCAAGACCACCCTCGTCGACAAGCTGCTGCAGCAGTCCGGCACCTACCGCGACAACCAGCGGCAGGTCGAACGCGCAATGGACTCAAACGATCTCGAGCGCGAACGCGGCATCACCATTCTCGCCAAGTGCACCTCGGTGCATTGGGAAGATACCCAGATCAACATCGTCGATACGCCGGGCCATGCCGATTTCGGCGGCGAGGTGGAGCGAATCCTGTCGATGGTCGATGGCGTGATCGTCCTGGTCGATGCCGCCGAAGGTCCGATGCCCCAGACCAAGTTCGTGGTCGGCAAGGCGCTCAAGCTCGGACTGAAGCCGATCGTCGCGATCAACAAGGTCGATCGCCCCGACGCGCGGATCATCGAGGTGGTCAACGAGGTGTTCGACCTGTTCGCAGCGCTCGACGCCACCGACGAGCAGCTCGATTTTCCGATTCTGTACGGCTCGGGCAAGCATGGCTGGATGGCGACGTCGGCGGACGGTTCGCATGCCGACGGCATGAGGCCGTTGTTCGATCTCGTGATCAAGCATGTCGCGCCGCCGGTAGTCGAGGAAGGCCCGTTCCGCCTGCTCGGCACCATCCTCGAAGCCAATCCCTATCTCGGCCGCATCATCACCGGCCGCATCGCGTCAGGCTCGGTGAAGCCAAATCAGGCTGTGAAGGTGATCTCGCGCGACGGCAAGCTGGTCGAAACCGGACGCATCACCAAGATTCTTGCGTTCCGCGGCCTCGAACGTCAGCCGGTTGAGCTGGCCGAAGCTGGCGACATTGTCGCCATCGCGGGGCTTCCGAAAGGCACTGTCGCCGATACGTTCTGCGACCCGTCGGTCGATACACCGATTCAGGCGCAGGCGATCGATCCGCCGACCGTGTCAATGTCGTTCATCGTCAATAACTCGCCGCTCGCCGGCACCGAAGGCGACAAGGTCACCAGCCGCATGATTCGCGACCGCCTGCTGCGCGAAGCCGAGGGCAACGTCGCGCTGAAGGTCGTCGAGGCATCGGACAGGGACGCCATGGAAGTGTCGGGCCGCGGCGAATTGCAGCTCGCGATCCTGATCGAGACCATGCGCCGCGAAGGTTTTGAGATGTCGGTGTCGCGCCCGCGCGTGGTGCTGACCAAGGATGAAGACGGTCAGCTTCTCGAGCCGATCGAGGAAGTCGTGATCGACGTTGACGAGGAATTCTCCGGCGTCGTCGTGCAGAAGATGAGCGAGCGCAAGGCCGAGATGATCGAGATGCGCCCCTCGGGCGGCAATCGCCTGCGTCTGGTGTTCTACGCGCCGACGCGCGGACTGATCGGCTATCAGGGCGACCTGATGACAGACACCAAGGGCACGGCGATCATGAACCGCCTGTTCCACAATTACCTGCCGTACAAGGGCGACATTCAGGGCCGCCGCAACGGCGTGCTCATTTCCAACGATCAGGGCGAAGCTGTCGCCTACGCCATGTTCAAGCTGGAAGATCGTGGCCCGATGATGATCGAGCCGGGCTGGAAGGTCTACAAGGGCATGATCGTCGGCGAGCACACCCGCGACAATGACCTCGAGATCAACATCCTCAAGGGCAAGCAGCTCACCAACATCCGCACCACCTCGAAGGATGAAGCGGTGCGCCTGACACCGCCGATCCGCATGACGCTGGAAAAGGCACTGGCCTACATCGAAGACGACGAGCTGGTCGAGATCACGCCGAAGTCGATCCGCTTGCGCAAGCGCTTCCTCGACGCCAACGATCGCAAGCGCGCCGAAAAGACCAAGGAAGCGATGGCGAGCTAAGCCATAGATACCCGCGGTTTCGTCATCGCCGGGCTTGTCCCGGCGATCTCGTTCAGGCAGGCAGTGCGTCCCTGATCGGGATCAC